>JASFHG010000027.1:0-14199 GCA_050123355.1 Planctomycetia bacterium | reverse complement strand
TCCGGAATAGCGTCTCCGGCCCGGTTATCAACCATCTCGGGACCATCCCCAGTTCGTATGTCAAAACCACCTGCGACGCTCACCTGTTCCAGGTCGGCCTGAGCAAACGTTTTTAGACACTAACCCTTAAAACAACACGCGTGGCTTTGCCCAACGCGGGGAAATGCCCCGCCGCCTCCTTCCCAGCGGCGGGGCTTTTTCATGCGCTGCCAGGAAAAGGTAAATTTCTACCCGATCCGACTCTCTGCTGCGCAGAGAATCGGCTTGTTTGAAGCAACGTTGATACGGTGAGCTGCTAAAATCGTGTCCCCCCTCAATCGGACCGTTTTTCTTTTTCTCCCAAAAATACGCTTGACGCAATCCCGGTCGATCCGATATAGTGTACTACCGTGATAGAACACTAACGCAGGAAAGAGCCGTAAAAATGTTCCTCAAAGTCAATCCGGCCGACGAAATCCCGATCTACGAGCAGATCGTCCGGCAGGTCAAGTTCGCCGTGGCCTCGAAATCGCTCGTCCAGGGAGAACTCATCCCCTCGGTGCGCGAGCTGGCCAAGCAGCTGGCCGTCAACCCGAACACGGTCGTCCGCGCCTATCGCCAACTCCAAGACGAGGGGCTCATTGCCTCGCGACGCGGCACCGGCATGATCGTCACCGATCGGGCACAGGACATCTGCCACACCCTGCGGGTCGAAATGATCCGCGATCGTTTGCGTCAGGTACTCGCTGAAGCGGAACAAAGCGGTCTCGATCAACAGGCAATCCGTAAACTCGTCGAAGCAGAAATTTCAAAACTTAAAAAACATTAACCAGTTTGCTGTGAGGCTTGTCCCTACGCTTGGAATGTGGGACAAGTTCCGCCGTTACCGCTTTTAACGTGGGGGCAAGTTTCACCGCAAACTGCCAGGAGGAGAATAACCATGAACACGGCCATCCAATTCAATCATGTCTCCAAACACTTCGGCCACACCGCGGCCCTGGATCGAGTCTCGCTCCAGATACCGGAAGGTTCGGTCTTTGCCATGTTGGGAGAGAACGGAGCCGGAAAGACCACCGCGATCAAGATCATGCTCGGGCTGCTCGAGCCGGACGCGGGCATATCCACGGTTTTAGGGCTCGACAGCCAACGCGATGGGCTGGAAATCCGAAAAAAGGTCGGCTACGTCCCCGAACAGCCCGACCTCTACGACTGGATGACCGTCGAGGAGATCGGCGACTTTACGGCCGCGTTCTATTCGCACGAATTTCTTACCGGCTACCTTCAGATGATCACGGAATTCCGCGTCCCGCCACGACAAAAAATCAAATCGCTTTCAAAAGGGATGCGGGCCAAAGTATCGCTTTCGCTGGCGCTGGCCCACGACCCGGCCCTGCTGATCCTCGACGAACCGACCTCCGGTCTGGACGCGATGGTACGTCGCGAATTTCTCGAGAGCATGGTCGATCGAGCCGCGACCGGACGGACTGTCTTCCTGTCGAGCCACCAGATCCACGAGGTCGAACGGGTGGCCGATTATGTGGCGATCCTTCGGGAAGGGGACCTGTTGACGGTCGAGCCACTCGACGACCTGAAAGCCGACTGCCACCGGCTGACGCTGACGCTACGCGACAATACCACCGACCCTCCGAAAGTTCCGGGCACGATCCTCGAATGTCGCGATCACGGCCGTCAAATCGAGTATCTTCTGCGGGGCGTCAAGCCATCGCATCTGGCAACCCTGTCGGAACAGCCCGACATGGAGCAGGTCGAGATCACCTCGCCCAATTTGGAAGAAATTTTCATCGCCTATATGCAGGGCAACGGAGACCGCGCCGTCGCTTAAAGATTATATTACCGCAAAGCACACCAAACCCGAGAAAGCCATCAACGGAAACCATCATGCTTGACGCCACGTTTCGAAAACTGTTCTGGAAAGAGTTTCGGATGCTCTGGCCGCTTTGGATCGCGGTCGTGATACTCGGCACACTCATCGATCTGGGGATCTTCCTCCTTTTCGAAGGAACGCCTGAAAGAATGCACTCCGTTTTGTTTGTCTGCGCGGGCTTGATGCCCATCCTCTATGCGACCGGAAGTGCAGGCACCCAGTTCGCCTGGGAGCTGGAGCGTGGGACCTTCCAACGGCTACAAATGTTGCCGGTCACGGCCAGAAAGGTCATTTGGAGCAAACTCGCCTGGACCCTCGCCAGTACCGTGCTGCTCTTCGCGGCCATGTGGGGCATCAGCTTCCTGTTCAGCGGTTGTGACATGAACGCGGCCAAGCTGAACGGTTCATTTTTCAAGATTTATCCCCTAGGGGTTTTGGAATTCATTGCGTGGGGCATGTTTTTCTCGATGCGAAGTCGAAGCCCCTTGCTGGCAACGATCCAAGCCGGCTTTATTGCCTCGTTGATTTTCGGAGTCCTCACGACCACCTACGGCCTAACCTTCGATAAAAAAATGTATGGCGAGGTACTTTTCGGCGTTTATCAAGACGTATGGCCCTACCGGCTGGGCATCCTGCTCTTACTTTCCGCCATTCTGTTCCGCATGGCCTCGAATTGGTTCGATCACTGGCGTCGCGTAGAGAGCCGTGAGCGAGAAGAACTTCGCCTCTTCGCCACCACTGCCTGCCGGAAAAACTACCTCCACGGCGACCATGGTTTTCTGGCCCTGTGCCAACAAAACTGGCGGCAGAACCGGAGCCTGTACCTTCCATTTTCCATCAGCTTACTCTTATTGATAATCTTCTGCGTCCTTTGGCTCACCACGCCTTTACACAACATGATAATCGGAGAGGTTCTGGCATCCCTTTGGGGACTCTACGGATTCTTGGCCATTACGCTTATTCCGTCCAGCATTTTCGGTGCGGACCAGGCCCATCACGGTTTCCGGTTCTTTGCCCATCACGGCATCTCGCCGAAAAAAGTATGGTTCTCTCGGCTCCTGGCACCTAGCTTCCTTTTCTTCGTGCTATGCGGCTCTTTGGGAAGCATGCTGCTTTTTCAGGTAAAAGGCATTGAACTACGAGAAAACCTCATTATGCTCAAGGCAGCTCCCTTGATTATATTATGCTGTTTGATGTCCGGAGCGTTTTTCTCGATCCTCTGCAAGAGCCGCGTCCTCGCCTGGCTATGGACCTTTATCGGAGTATACGGCTTCATCATCATTGCCTCACTACTCCTCGAACAATATCCAGTCGGCAATGCATGGGCTTTGCTTTTGCCTCTGGCCGCCTTTACGGTAGCCGGCTATTGGGGCGTTGCCGACCACATCCACAACCGAAGCCGACAACGGGTTTGGATCAAGCGGATCGTGCTGTTTTCCGGCTGCCTGATCGCGTTTGTGGCGACGACCATTTATCAACGCGCCACGCTGTTCCCTGATGTCGAACTCCCGAAGTCTCAGGTGGCCTACTATGAACAGACGTGGAAGTCGCCCGAATCGGAACAACTTTTGGAAGAGCTTACTTCGCTCTGCCACCGAAGCGTCACCACAGTCAAAACCGAGCGTCCCTTGGACTGGCTCAAGGCCAACGGGCAGCTCTATCCACCATCGACCTCGGACGACTTCAACGGCCAGGCTTCGATCCTCGACAGCGGGACTCTCACGAAGGTGTTTCGGATCGCCCACTCTGAACATAGCGTCGACTGGCTGAAACTCCACTATATAATGGGCGAAAGTGATCCAAAGCTCGAAAAGACCCGAACGGCCCTGATCCACCTCATAAACGAGCTGATCTACACGGCCAATTATTACTCTCAAGCCGGCAAGCCGAAAAAATCGCTCGACTGTCTCCTCGCGGCGATCCGATTGAGCCCTCCCTGGGAAAGGGCCCATACGTCCACGGTGGTTTTCGACCTACTCCCTCGATGGTCCATCGGCCCCGGCATCACTCCGGAATTGCTCCAAAAAGCGATCCAACGCATCGCCAAACTACCGCCACCGGCAAACGACATCCAGTGTCTCATCCTCGCGGAATGTTACTATTACCAAAAAATGCTCGACGATCCGAAACAGATCGAAAGACGGGCCGACCCGACTCACAACACCATCTTCGCCTGGATGCCGTGGGAGCGTGCCCGCATCAAACGGCTCGTCAAAAATTCCACTCAATCCGAAATCGATTATATCGCTCATTGGAAAAGCTATCTCCAATCGAAAGATCCCGATTATCGCCAGAATCCCATGGGATGGTACCTGGATAGCCCGTACTACAATAAATGGATCGAGCATTGGGGAGGCATCTTTTACTCGGTCGATTTGCACTATCGAAATGCAATGGTCGACCTACATCGAACCGTCAGCAAACTTTGGGAAGCAGAACTCTTCCAGCGACTCGCTTTGACCTCGCTTGCCATTCGGGCGTACCAACTCGAACACGACGGCCAACTCCCCAAGACCCTCGACGAACTTCCCTCGATACCTCGACCCTATTCCATGGAAATCAGCGGCCCTCAAGCAGCAAACGATGCTCCCCTGAGAGCACGCTCCTTGGAGATCATAATACAAGATTTTCACTATCGGTTCATGCCGGCAGGACCGGCGTTCGGATTTCGGGCGGAAGGTTTTCATGAAACCACCTGCTTCCGTCCCGGAGTCGTCCATCGCAATACCGGCCCGTTCTACTCGCAGTCTTTTCTGACAAGCGACCTTGCCGGTACACCTTGCCTCATTCTCGACCAAGGCACTTTCTTCCGGGTGTACGGTTCCTTTGGTGACCATCTCCGATCCAACAGAAGCCGCGATGAGATTTCCCCGTTCGACAAGCAACCTTTTCCACCTCCAACCTTGTATCCCTTGCCGTTTACGGGGCAAAGCGAGAAGCAAAACGCCGAACAAGCACCCCCTCCGCAGAGGGTAGAAAAATAGTCAAAAAAACATTCCTATTCCCTCGAAACACCTGGTTTTCGGGTTCTTTTCTTGCCCCTTGAGTGGCCATCCCAGGAAAATCAGCCAAATTCACCTCTTCCTTATTGACTGTTACTACAGGCGTCATAAAATGGGAATTATGACACTTGTCGTTAATTGACCTTGGGACAAAAAAATGCCTCGGCCAATCACGGCAAAAAAGGGGACATCTTTATCACTGATGGAATCCAGCTTCGTCGTTCTTTAGATCCAGAGCGCGACATAGGGCTCTATTTCCGGCAAATAAACCTTTTGCAAGTAAGGGGTGTCCCTTGTCGAATGCCAACCTCTCCTGTTCTCGCATCAAGATGATGGATTACGGATTGGCCAGAACCATACTTCATGAAGGAGTTCAGCGATGGACCAACCCATTTCCTTTTTAGAAATTTCGAAAGCCGAAAGCTTTTCACATCCACCGACATTCCACGAGAAAGAGAGGAAAAGAGTAAGAGGAAAGGGAGCAGACATGTCAAATTATTCAGCAAGGAACAGCAAATCCCACACAAGCAAGGAGACCAAGTACCAAGCCGTTCAAGCCGTTTTGCGGGGCATGTCGCGCAATGAAGTCGCACAAGCCTATGGAATTGACCGCGCAACGCTCTATCGTTGGATTGTCCGGTTCAAGAACGACGGCCAAGACGGGCTTTCACGCAAGCCGGGCAGTGGCCGACCCGTCGGTAGCGGACCATCCACGAAAAGATCGCCTTCCGGTGATAAAGAAACGCCTATCGAAAGCTGACCTTACCGACCAGAGACGGGACGTGCAGCGCACAACATCGCAAGCCTGTAAAAAACCATCCCTATCAGAGAAGCGTTGGAAAAATCCGTTTTACCAACGCTTCGATAGTTTCTTGCAATGACAATCCGTCAAACGCATTTTGACTTCAGTCAAAAATCCCTTCTCCAAAATCATTGGCAACAGCCGGTCGCCTCTGACGAGAAGGTGGTGTATGAGGGCCTCGCGGCTTCTGAGCTCCCTGAATTTGGGTCAGTTCGCCTCCCGATGAAGTTTCCGGCATGGATTCGAAATCATCATAGGTCGAGACATAGCCAGGCACTTGTGCCCGCGACTGTTCTTCTTCATACGCGTCAATCACACGCTGTTGAATCATTTCTCGACAAAAAGAGTTGATTGGATGTGCTATATCGGCGTACAGTTTCGTTCTACCATCGTCGTCACGCTCGACGAGGCTTTCTCGTAATTTCTTACCGCATTGATTGCAGTATCCAGCACGTAAATGATTCTTGCATCCACAGTACTGACAATGTGATGTAAGCTTCCTGCTCGGCATTGCTACGAACGGACCGCTGGTCCCCTCGATGATTTTCAGGTCACGGATGACAAATGCATCATCAAACGTGATTGAACAAAACGCCTTAAGGCGCTCGCCGGGCTCTTCCATAAGCTTAATGCGAACCTCTGTGATCTCCACGGTGGTCCCTCCTAAAGGTAGTTCTGGGCAGTAACAAACCTATTCCGACGTCACCGAAAAAGCCTGGCTCATGATTGGGTTCACAAAAAAAATCTCTCGTGGTCGCGTCATGCGCTCACGCTGAAACACGTCCTTCGGACTGAAGCGAACATTGCCTAAAAACCAGGTATTGTGGGCTTTATGTCCGAATTGTCGTGCAGTTGTGGTTCCAAAGTTTCCGTCACTTTTAGCGATAGCGTCTGTCAATGAAAAACCAAGTTTCCACTCGAGACCTCTTGGGCCTGAAAACTTGCTCAACACAAATGGGATTCCGGACACATCTGAACTATATAAGCATTTCCGAGCTGCTTATCCTCCAGCCGACTTGCCGCTTGCTTGGCCTGCTCCATGGTCGGAAATAACCCGAAACAGCAAGATCCACTGCCGCTCATCAAATGTCCTACCCCTTCTTGTTCCATGCCTCGTGCCATTTTTTCGATCCACGGACAAAGCTCCGCGGCGACAGGCTCAAGAACATTGAATAAAGACTTCCCCACATCTTCAAGCCGTCCCCTGCGAAACGCTTCGAGCAACGAGGCTAAGTCTTGTTGATTTTCAGCCGATCGTTCTTTCGATCGGTAGGCAGCAAATACGTCGGCCGTCGACAGTCCGACAGGCGGACGAAGTACCACCACCGGACACGACAACCTCTCTTCGACAGGTTCGATGATCTCGCCTCGCCCTCGACAAACGGCCGCTTTTCCATAAAGAAAAAACGGTACGTCACTGCCAAGCTCAGCGGCCACCTCTGCCAACTGATCTCGTGTCCACTGAAGCTGCCACAAATCATTCGCGGCAACCAACGCTGCCGCCGCATCACTCGAACCACCGCCAAGACCGGCTGCGATCGGGATCCGCTTGATTAACTCTATGTCAGCTCCGGCATCCACACATGCATGCTTGCGAAGCAGTGAAACTGCTCGCACAACCAAGTTACTTTCATCCGAAGCCAACACCTCGGAAGAGGCGTAAACGTCGGTTTCTCTCAGTTGTTTATCCGTCGGCGGCTGCTCGGATAAATGCGACATCTCTGCCGAAGCCAAACAGCACTGCAAACGAATCTCTCCATCCGAGTTCGGATGAACCTTGAGTGTATCATAGAGACTAATAGGAACCATGAGCGTTTCCACTTCATGAAACCCGTCGTCTCGTTGACCTGTAATATTAAAAAACAGGTTAATCTTCGCGGGAGTCTGAATAACTTGTCCCACCGAATCGCGGTGGATCAACATGCGCTCTTCTCAACTTCGATTGACTAGCAAGGAGTTGTAGGTTTCCTTAGTACTTGTCTTGAATACCCAAATTTTTGGGAACTAAAAGCAATTATTTTTAAAGATAAATCTGATTCTAGCTAGTTCCCGAAAAATCACAACCCCAACCCCTATCTTTTTTTAGGGGAATCTTTTCTTTATAATCGGTATCTAGCACCCACTTTGCTAAACAGAAATCATAATGATTTTAGTGAATTATACAATATAGATTTTTGGGCTTCCGGCAAAATAATGAATAACTTTTATGCATACCCTTCTTTCCTCCAACCAAACGAAATAATATACTTGGGGCGTCTGGGTAAAATAGGGTGCCGCAGATCTGCCGCTCAAACAAAAAATCAGCCTTAAAACTACCTATTTTTCCGAAAAGATTCCCCTTTTGCGTCACTACTGCACAGCATAAACCTAGGCATCTACACAAAAATCCAACCTAAAGAGGATACCATATAGCACAAAAAGGTGGTTAGCCCCAAACACAAAAAGTGTTTGTTGTCACAATAAACCACCTGCTATAATACTATTATTTTTTTGGTAAGAACACGATGATAACTTGATTCTATTCGTAAGTATATTTGCTATTTTAATCAACATGGTACAATAACGTCACAAACGCCCTCATGGTTTTGATTCACCAAAAAAGTCAGCAGGTTTTTCCAAAATCGCCGTCTTTATTTTTCCTTGATATACTACATTTATGCTCCTACGTCTTGCTTACCGTTTTTTGACACGCGTTTCATTACGCCTTACGTGGAAGGCAGCTTACCTCTGGGCCTGGAAAGGGCTCGGCGCGATGCGAGCTTACCGACGGCGGGTACGACGCGGACAGCTCTTTCCGCCTTTCCTCTTCTTCGCTCTCACCGACGCTTGCAACCTACGCTGTCGAGGGTGTTGGATCGGCAACGAAAATTGCTCGCCGCGCGAACTGACTCGGCAACAAATTGATCAGATGATCAAAATTGGCCGGCAGCATGGCTCTTACTTCTACACGCTCCTCGGTGGCGAGCCGATGCTCTACGACGATATTTGGGCCATCATCGAACAACATCGCGACTGTTACTTCCAGATCATCAGCAACGGCCTGTTTTTCGACGACGAGGCGGCCGATCGAATCCGGCGGCTTGGGAACGTGACGCCGCTGGTCAGCATCGACGGCCCGGAAGAGATCAACGATCGACGACGAGGGGAGGGGGTCTTTCGGGACGCGATGGCAGGCCTCGAACGGCTGCAGAAACGCAAGATTCTCTATGGCATCGCGACAACGCTAACCGCCGCGAACATGGAGGCCTCGCTCACCGACGAGTATGTCGAACAGTTCATCGAGCGAGGGGCAATGTACCTTTGGTATTACGGCTTCCGGCCGGTCGGAGCGGATCCTTCGCCCGAATTGTGCATGACGCCCCAACACATGCTCCAGTTCCGCCGCCGAATTCTGGAACTCCGCCGCAAGCACCCGATCATCCTGATCGACACCTACTGGGATGCCCAAGGACACGCCGTCTGCCCGGCCGCCCGCGGGCTCGGTTTCCACATCGGTCCGGCAGGCGACATCAATCCGTGCCCGCCACTCTCGTTCGCCTGCGAGACGATCGACGATCACGACGGTGACCTGTTCCGCACGATCAACGAGAGCGAGTTCCTGCGAGGGTTCCAAGATTTCGTCGACGAACGGACCAAAGGGTGCGTGATCCTCGAGCAGCCGGACGAACTGGCCGACTTTCTACGTCAGTCGGGTGTACAAGACTACAGCGGTCGCGACGCACTCGCCGAGATCGCCGCTTCCCAACGCCGAACCAGCCACCACCTGCCCGGCGAAGAGCTGCCCGAAGACTTTTGGTTCTACCGCTTCTTAAAACGCACCCTTTTCTTCGGCATGGGCGGGTATGGGTAAAAAGTAGGGTGCGTCTGGACGCACCTTTTTCTGAAGTAGTAAAATTTTTTACAAAGGTGCGTCTCGACGCACCCTACATCATCTCCCAACAATACCCGATCGCTTCGATTTCGACCAGAAGATCGTTACGACAGACGTCGGCGATAACGTAGATCGTGGGAATCTGCCCAAGTCGCGCTTCGCAGAGGGAGCGGACCACCGGATAGTCGGCCCGATTCTTGACATAAACCCGAACGGAAACGAGAGAAAAAGGGAGAGAAAAAGGGGTCAGACACCTTTTGTGCGAAGCACCCTTCGGGCCGTTCCGGCAAAAGGTGTCTGACCCCTTTTTCTCTGACCCCTTTTTCTCTAATCCATGCCGGGCCAAATTCTCCGACGAGATAAGGGCTCGGATGTTTTCGAGCGTCTGGTTCGTCTGAGCCGCGACATCCCCTTGGTGTCGGGTCTCCGAGTCGGTGATGCTGGCCGTGCCCGAAACCCAAAGGATCGTCTGGCGATCGAAGACCGTCGCCATCGCGCGCGAAAACTTGGGGCTTTTTCTGCCGTACTTTGCTTCATAGTCAAACGCCGACGTTTGGAGCGGGTTCTCCAGGGCCACGTTACGAAACATGCCGTCACGGTCGGCCGTCAAGGAAAGAAAATTCATCGTGATGTCGGTGCCGGCCTGACCGATACCGGTGCTGGCAGGGTAGGGGGCGACGGCATGCGCGTCATGCTCGAAGAAATCGGAGCGGGCACGATTCAACTCGTGATAGCGAACCGTCTGGCCATCGCGTCCGACAATATCACCCAGATAAAGCCACGTCCGCACCACTTGGTTGAAGTGGCTGCCTGTTGCGACGAGTCGCTCCTGAGCCTGGTGAAACATCGCGGACGACCCATCATACACGGCCGATGGCCCGAGCGAGGTAACCTGGCCACCATGCACCCACGTCAGGCCGTCATGGCAAATCTGGACCAGGTTCTTTGCACGGTCTCGGTCAAACGTGACATCCTTGTGAGGAAACCCATACGCCTCGAAGCCGATCCGGTCCGGTTCACATACCGGCTGCGCAACGCAGGTCAGCGCGGGCGTGGCCTCTTCCGGAAACGCGGCGGCGACCTGCTCCAACCACCGCTGGGTCACTCCGGCCTCGGGCACAAACAGAGTCAGTGCCGCGACCGACTCCAGCGGCATGAGCCTCGCAACTTCTGCGAGAAGTGCTTCGACCGTCTCGTCGGAAACCTCTCCTGGCCGACTGTCGCGGACCGTCCCCACACTCACCCCATGCCATGCATTTCCGACGGGAAAGAGGGTGAGCCCCGACGTTCCGGCAAAGTGTCGCTCAAGATTTTGGGAGTGCATCATGGAGATTTCAGAGGGGCTTTTCGGTACGGTAGGAAAATATCAGGTAGGCCCCCCCATTGTAGCATGAAGCCCCCGGACCGTGCAAGCGACCTCACTTCGAACAAGCCGGTTCTCTGCGAAGCAGAGGGCCGGATCTCGCCTACACATACTTCTTCATAATCCGATCGACCAGCCCCGGCGAGAAACGGTTGAGCCACCAGAGCACCTTGCCCCATGTGTACGGCACGATCGTGTGGCGGCCCTTCCGCATCGCACGGACCGTCGCCCGGGCAACCGCCTCGGGTGTGACCGGTTTGTGCTCGGGCCAGTTTGGCTTGCCGGTATGCTCGATCACCACATCGAAAAATTCGGTCTTCGTCGTACCGGGGCAGACCGCCAGCACGTCGATCGGATATTTGGACAGTTCGGCACGGAGCGAATCGCCGAAACCTTGGATCGCGAACTTGCTCGCAACGTACTCGCTATAGTACGGCGTGGCGCGCAACCCGACGATCGAGCTGACGTTGACGATCATCGGCCGGTTCCCCTCGCGAAGTTGTGGCAGCGCAAGCCGGATCAACTCGATAGGGGCGAAGTAATTGAGCTCCATGACCGTTCGGGCGCGGGCCGGGTCGGCATCTTCAAAAAGTCCCTCGACGCCCGCCCCGGCGTTGTTGACCAGGATGTCGAGCCCGCCGTACTGGGTCGTGGCCGTCTCGATCAGCTTTTGACGCAGTTGGTCGGAAGTGATGTCGCCCGTCACGGCGTGGACCTCGCCCCCGGTCTCGCGGATCGACGCGACCAGCTCCGCGAGCCGCTCTTCCCGCCGCGCGGTGACGACCAGTCGGGCCCCATGCCGGGCCATCTCGATCGCCAGTGCCCGCCCAATCCCGCTCGACGCGCCGGTGATGATCGTCCGCATCCCTTTGATTTCACGCTTCATGGTAAACTCCGTTTTTTAGACAGGATGAACAAGATGGACAGGATTTTTATTTCGGGAACGTGATCTCGGCCCAGATCGGCTTGTGGTCGGAGAGCGGTTTTTCGAGCTCGATGATACGGCCGTCGGTCGCCTTGGCTCCGGAAGCCGTATTATACAAGATATGGTCGATCACGCCACGGTTCTTCGTCGTATCGATCACGTTCCAAGTAAACTGTTTCGAGACGTCGATCCCCAGATCCGACCAGGTCGGGCGCATCCCGGCCTTCATGATCGCTTTCATGGACGGGGCGGTGATATTGTAGTTGAAATCGCCGACGACGATAACCCGTTTTTCCTTCTCCTTCGGCAAAATTTCCTTGGCCAGGCTAACGGCGTGGCTCTTATACTTCTTGGGAACGCCCGCGATGTGGAGCGAGTAGAACGCGACGTTGACCCCGCGGACGGTCGTCTCGGCCCGAACGGTCGAGGCCGGGTTCCACGGCCGCTTGGCCGTCATCGTGAACTCTTGCATTCCCCTCAGAGGCGTTCGGCTAAGGATTGATTTATATTTGTCCTTATGACCGGCCGAAGAGACTTTGCCGACATAGGCATGCTTCATGCCGAGCACTTTTCCAACCCGTTTGGTCCAAACGCCGGCCGGCACCTCGCAAAAACCGATAATATCCAAATTATAGGATTTGAACATCCGGCCGATCTCCTCCGGCGAGGCGTTTTTGCCAAACTCGACGTTATACGACGCGACACGGACCGCGACCGGTTCGTCCACTTTCTTCTCTTCGGCACGAGCAAAAGCACTTATCCCCATACACAAACACAAAGCGGCCACCATTTTGAATTTTGTTGCGAAATGCATGATCTAAAATCCTTTAAACAAGCGTTTGTGTTCGCGTTCGTTAGCGGCGGGGCTTGTCCCCGCGTTAAAAAACGTCGATTTGCGCGGAGATAAACTCACGCGGCTAACGAACGATGGTCGGTAATGGTACGACTCACGACATTCTACTAGCACTCAAACTCTTCTTCAAACACCAAATCGTCCTTACCGTGGCGGCGGATGATGATGTCGAGGTGGCGGATCGCGCCGAGCTTCGGCTGCGGGACGCGGCAGTGGACGATGACACGGTCCTCGTCGAATTTCTTCGAGAAGACCTCGCCATGCGCGGCCAGGTAGGCCAAGAGCCGGCCGTTGTCAACGCCCATCTCGATATCGACGTCCAAAAACTCCTTGCTCAAGGCATCGCTCACGGCCGCGGCGAGCTGCTCCAGACCGTCGCCGGTCCGGGCACTCACACAAACCGCGCCGGGGTATCGGGTCAGCAGCCCATCCAAGTGGGCACGATCTTCGAGCGAGTCGACCTTGTTCAGCACCAGCAGCGTGTTCTTCTCGTCGATCCCGAGTTCCTTCAGCACATTGTACGCCGCCGTGATCTGGTCGTACGAGGCCGGGTTGCTCGCGTCGGCCACGTGGAGCAGCAGGTCCGCCTGACGGGCCTCTTCGAGCGTCGCCTTGAAACTTTCGACCAGATGGTGCGGCAGGTCGCGGATGAAACCGACCGTATCGCTCAGCAAAACCGGTCCCCAGCCAGGCAAGTGCCAGCGACGGGTCCGCGTGTCGAGCGTCGCGAAGAGCTGGTCCTTCGCAAAAACGTCCGCCCCGGTCAGCGCGTTCAGCAGCGTGCTCTTGCCAGCGTTCGTGTAGCCGATTAGCGAGACGGTCATCCGATCGCACCGTGCGGCCACCTCGCGATGCTTACGCTCCTCGATCACTCGCAGTTCACGTCGCAGGTCGTTGATCCGCTTTTGGGCCAGACGGCGGTCGACTTCCAACTGCTTTTCACCCGGTCCACGCAGCCCGACGCCACCGACCGCCTGACGCGAGAGGTGGGTCCACATCCGACGCAGCCGAGGCATCGCGTACTCGAGTTGGGCCAACTCGACCGCCAGTTTCGCTTGATGGGTCCGGGCACGCGAGGCGAAGATGTCGAGAATCAGCTCGGTCCGGTCGATCACCTTCACGTCAAGCTCCTTCTCCAGGTTCCTCGTCTGGGCCGGAGCCAGGTCGTTGTCGAAAATGACCAGGTTCGCCTCGGTCATCTCGATGAGCCCTTGCAGCTCCTCGACCTTTCCCGACCCAAGGCACATCGCGGCCGACGGCTTGGCCCGCCGCTGGGTCATCTCGGCGCGTACCTCGACCCCGGCCGCCTCGGCCAGCCCGGCCAGCTCCTCGAGCGGTTCTTCCGGATACGTCTTCTCCGACAGCAGCACCCCGACCAAAACGGCCGCTTCATTCGCGATACTGTCCGTTCGATTTGCTTCAAGTGGTGTATTCACAGAGTTTTCTTCGCTTACCTTTTTATTTTCTGTTTAGCGGTCGAATGGAATTCGACATGTTTTGGAAAAAGTTTCCATTTCAA
>JASFHG010000026.1:0-14317 GCA_050123355.1 Planctomycetia bacterium | reverse complement strand
TCGGCCGCGCGGTACGAACACCAGTTGCACATGAACCCGACAATCTTCGGTTCAAATGTGTCACTCATTGTTTCGTAGCCTCCAGCTTTACGCTGTTTAGGGTTATGGTAAATTTGGTTATGTTTATGATTTTGTTAGCGGCGGGGCTTGTCCCCGCGTTTTTCAGTTCACACTAACGTTTGACGTTGAATTAACGCGGGGACAAGCCCCGCCGCTAACATCCAATCGCAAAACGCTAATTGGAAACTTCTTACTCTTCCGGTTTTCCGACCGCCAATGCCTCTTGGTTCTCGGAAATCGCGTCCCAAAGGACACCTTCGATCTCGGAAGTAACTTGAATGTTCTCGAAGTGCGGGCCACTGATCGCGGCGGCCGGACAGGCGGCGACACACGTTCCGCAACCTTTGCACATCGCGCTGATGACGTGGCTGATGCCCTTTTCTTCGTCATACTCGATCGCGTTGTACGGGCAGAGGTTGTTGCACAGACGGCAACCGGAACACTTCGTCTCGTCGATCTCGGCGACGATCGGCTCGATCATGACGCGGCCCTTGGTAATCAGGCCTGCCACACGAGCGGCCGCGGCAGCACCCTGGGCTACCGACGCCGGGATGTCCTTCGGGCCTTGGCAGCAGCCGGCGACGAAGACACCATCTGTCATCGTGGCAACCGGGTCGAGCTTCGGGTGGAGTTCCGTATACCAGCCGTCCATGTTCGTCGAAATGCCAGCCTTGATACCGAAGTCCTTCGCACCCTCTTGCGGCTCGATACCGCCCATCAGGATGACCATGTCGGCAGCGACTCGCTTCTGTTGACCTTCGAGCGTGTCTTCACACTGGACGATCAACTTGCCATCTTCCTCGGGACAACGGCTTGCGTCGGTCACTTCGGAAACCTTACCGCGGATGAAGTGCATTCCTTCATGCAACAGTCGCTGATAGAACTCTTCATAGTCCTTGCTCGGCGTCCGCATGTCGATGTAGAAAGAAGTAACCTCGGCACCAGGAATCTTCTCGATCACGAGATGGCCCAACTTCAACGCCGCCATGCAACAGACGTTTGAGCAACCCGGATTGTAGTCTTCGTCACGACTTCCAACGCAGTGGATAATCGCCACCGATTTCGGCTCGGTACCGTCTTCAAGCAAAATTTTGCCGTCGGTCGGGCCGGATGCGTTACAAAGTCGTTCGAACTCTAGGTTTGTGAAGACGTTCTTCAACCGGCCATAACCGTATTGCGGGATCCGCTTGCTATCAAACAGTTTCCAGCCGGTCGCATAGATGATGTTACCAACGGTCAGTTCGATGATCTCGTCTTGTTGCTCGAAATCGATCGCTTCGGTCGGGCAGACCTTCTGACAAACGCCGCACTTGCCCGTCTTGAAGTAGGTGCACACTTCTCGGTCGAGTACCGGGATGCGAGGCACTGCTTGCGGGAAGGGGATCGTAATCGCCCCTTGATAGCCGAGCCCTTCTTCGAACGGGTTGGCGATAAGATCTTCACCCTGCTTGTTCTTAGCATTTCTGGTCGGGACCTTCGAATCCCAAACCTTCTTGGCCGGAGCACCTAACGGACACTTCTCGGTACAGTCGCCACAGCCGTTACACTTCTCGGCAATGACGCTCTTAGCCTTTTGTCGGATCTTCACCTTGAAGTTTCCGATCGCACCACCAACCTCTTCCAATTCGGCAAAAGTATAGAGTGTAACGTTATCATGTTGTGCGACCTCCGACATCTTCGGCGTGAGGATACATGCCGAACAATCGAGCGTCGGAAACGTTTTGTCAAACTGGGCCATGTGACCGCCGATGCTCGCTTCTCGCTCAACCAGGACGACCTTGTGGCCGGCGTTGGCCAACTCGAGCGTCGCTTGGAGACCGGCAATACCACCACCGACAACCAGCGTTACCGGGTTGATATCGACATAAAGCGGGTCGAGCGGCTTTTGTCTCTTGACACGTTCGGCCGACCCGGAAACCATCGCCTTCGCTTTCTTGGTACCCAGCTCTTTATCGTTACAAACCCAAGAGACGTGCTCACGCAGGTTGGTCATCTGCATCAAGTACGGGTTGAGGCCCGCGTTCTCGCACACTCTTCGGAACGTTTTCTCGTGCAGGTGCGGAGAGCATGCGGCAACGACGACGCGAGTGAGACCTTCCTTCTTGATGTCTTCTTCGATCATCTGTTGACCGACCGAAGAGCACATGAATTTATAGTCTTTCGCGACAGCCACATCCTTGATGTTCTCTCCTGCCCATTTTGCGACTTCTTCGACGTCGACCGTCCCGGCGATGTTGCTGCCGCAATGGCATACGTAGATGCCGACTTTTTCGGCCATGGTTATCCTCCAGTTTCAGGAAGTGTTCAGTTTTCGGTATTTAATGTATTGGTTACGATTATTGTATTTTAGCCACCGAGCTTGTTCGGCGGCTAATAACGCGACGTCAAGCGTCGCCGCTAACTTTTTATTTTCTAAGCCGGGATACGCCGACTGATAATCGGCATCGCAGGAACGATCTCCTTGCCAAAACCGACCGTCTTCGGATCCAAGCCCATCGCCAGTCCGACGAGTTGGGTGAAGTAGACCACCGGCATGTTGTACTTCGTGTGGAAATGTTTGTTCATCAAACCTTGATAGGCGTCGAGGTTCAACTGACACATCGGGCACATGCTGGCCATGATGTCAGCACCACTGTCGGTCGCGTTTTTCACAACCCGACGGATCAGCTCGTAAGCTTGTGCGTCGTCGATCTGGGTCATGTGACCACCGCAACAATGCGTCTTGGCCGACCACTCGACAATCTCGGCACCCAGCCACTGGAAAATATGGTCCAACTTTTGAGGATGCTCAGTACAATCGCCACTCGAATAAGGTCGAACCACCTGGCAACCGTAGTACGAAGCGACCTTGAGCCCTTCGAGAGGCTTCTTGACCATCGACCTCATTTTCTCTTCGCCGATGTCGTCGTGGATCACATCCAACAGGTGTCGCACCTTGACGCGGCCCGCTTGATATTGGAGACTGCCTGCCGCAAGAGCCTGATTGATCTTGCTGTCCATCTCCTTGTCGTCTTGCATCAGCTTCTCGACCTTGGCCAGATTCAGGAAACAGGCGGCACACGAAGTCACCACCTGATCCGTATCATCATCGACCAACGCAAGGTTCCGTGCGATCACACTGCACGCGGTCAACTCGTCCTGCGAGAAATACTCCGTCGCACCGCAACAGTTCCAATCCTCGATCTCCTTGAGCTGAAAACCAAGCTCGCGAGCGACCGCCTGGGTCGACATCTCGTAGGCACCTGCGTTACGCTCGGAAGAGCAGCCTGGATAATATGCATACTTCATGGCTATTTTTCCCCTCCCAATTCTCGTGCCTTGCGGACGATCGCTTGAAGTTGATCCTTTCGTTTGATCTGCGAGGGCCAAATGCCCATCCGACCTTTGAGAAACATCTTCGTTCCCATCGGTCCCATCTTCATTACCGACATCGGACGGTGCAACATGTGATAGCCAAGGACCAAACCCAACTCGTACGTTCGACCAAAGTTGTCGACGAAGTTCGTAAACTTCTTCGCCAAGATCGGAGCCATTTGACCCTTCGCCTTCCCTTCAGCCAGGGCCATTCGCTTCAACGCATAGACCAGATCCGTGATCGGCACCTTGCGAGGACAACGAGTGGTGCAAGCGTAGCAAGAGACGCAAAGCCAGGGCATGTTCGACGTGAGCACCCCCTCACGATCGCCACCGTCGATCATTGCAAACAGGGCACGCGGCGTGTGATCCATAAACTCGCCCAACGGGCAAGAGCCACCACAACTGCCGCACTGCATGCAGTTTCGCAGTCGATCCCCGCCGGGGGTCTCCGCAATGACCTCCTCCATAAAGGAGGATTTTTTATCTGAACTCATGAAATGCCTCCGAGTGATTTCGTAAAGCAAAAGGCGTATTATACTGGCTCTCGTTTGATCTGGCGACTCACCACGCATGTTTTTCGGAGTGAATTCGCGTTCCAAATGAAAACAGGTGTTACCTTTTCGCTGTTGGTAATATTCCTTGCCTTCCTTAAACTTGAAAATCTAATCCCACATTTTAATATTATATAAAACTGTTAGATTTCAAGTGGGGTGAGCTTTCTTTCTATTTATTAATTTTTTTTAGCGGTTTCGATCTGTCTGACCCCCTGATGGACAGGGCTCTCCATACCGCAATTTGCATCCGATATTTCTAGACATTCAGACAGATTGGCTGTCGGGGGTAAAAACGTAAAATGAAGAGGGGAAGTCACAGGCCACTTGGTTACGGCTGGAAAAAAGACCAGCAAAACCTGTTATCTCGCTGAACCGCACCACAATGCAAAAAGTCCCGTGGCTATTATACTTGCCTCATTAAGACCATTTCCGCAGATCCACAGGATCATTGGGTGTCTATTAAAATGGGTGGCCTATAGGACGGTCGTTTGAGGGGGTAGACCTTCTTGTCGATGCTTCCTTTCTTCAATCTCCTCGTCCACAGCTTCCCTGTATAGAAACTGCTTGCTAAATACAATGTCGCACAATGAAAGTGTAAAGATCAACTAATTACCAGAGGGGGGCTCGCTTGTCAAGAGACGCCCCCGGCATTTTCATACACCACCCCGCCATCTCCCCCGACTTCGCTTTTTGCCTTTTTTCACTATAAAAACGAAAAACTCCTCCCGACACTAAATAAGCGACCTATCGGCATTCGGCCGGACTGGAATGAAACGATTCCAAGGAAACCAGGAAGGACTCAAAGTGCGAGAAAAAGAAAGGTGTTTTGGTTTTAAACCACAGAGAGCACAGAGGACATGGAGTTTTTTATTCCGTTTAATGCTCAGCCTTCTCTAGGTCTGGCTGGTCGAGACATTTGTGCCATTGGAGATCGGCATCGGGGGACACTTCTTCTTCGGTAGGCGAGGGCAGCTCGCCCTCCTGTTGTCGAAAATAACAATCCGCCTTGCCACCCAAGGCTACGTCTCTTCCGCAATTCATATCGATGGACAGGTCGTTTTGCTTGACGACCTTGATGTGAGGAGGAACCTCAAATTCAGCCGAAACAGTGGTTCCCCCTTCGCAACAGAGGAATTCGCCATAAGTCGAGAAGAACAACGAACGGTCCCGCTTGGCATAGGCAAAACCCTTTTTCGAGCGGAGATCGTCTATCATTATCGGCTTGGGCGGATGGCCCATATAGCTAAGATTCTTCTCCATCCGAATCGTGATCGTCTCCAAGCCGTCCGAACGTTGGACGACTTGCGAGTTTTCCGGGATGAAGATGGCATCGATCCCCTTGGCATCCATCACGGCCTTATCATGGGCCACCCCATTGCCGAAGTCGTTCGAAGTCAGACCGACACAATATTTCGGACTCAGACCAACACAATAGTCCAAGCCGACATAATCGATGGTCGGATCGCGACTCAAGAGGCAGCCGCTGCTGAAGAGGCTCAGGGCAATGAACAAGCAGCTCACGCGACGTAAAACACGAAATTCCCGCCCCTTATCGAAATTTTGACTTTTCACGGGCATCTCCAAAATATACGAGCAAACAAGGCCTGACCTTTTCGGTCGGCATCTTAGCACCCCCCCCACGGGTACTGCAAGACCAATTGACAAACCGCTATCTCCTGGTAGGATGACGGTTTGCGCGATGCTTGGCGGAGAAAGCTGGACGCAAGTAAAACTGAACACTGAATACCGAAAACTGAATACTATTTTGCTATCGCTTAACGCGATGTGATACTAGCAATCGTATTCACACCAACAGTGCGGAAGCACTAACCAAGAAAATGACTCAACTTGAACAAGCGCGGGCCGGGGTGGTGACGCCGGAAATGAAAATGGTTGCAGAGGCCGAGTTCCTCGAGCCGGAGATGGTACGGGACGAGGTGGCCCGAGGTCGGATGGTGATCCCTGCCAACCGGATCCATCTCGAAGGCGGGCTGGTCCCAATCGGGATCGGGGTCGCCACGCGAACCAAAGTGAATGCCAACCTGGGCAACTCGCCGATCACGAGCGATTCGAACTGCGAGATGCAAAAGCTCCACTGTGCGATCGAATGCGGAGCCGACACGGTCATGGACCTGTCGACCGGCGACGACATCGACGCGATCCGCTGTGCGATGATCAAGGCTTCGACCGTCCCCGTCGGCACCGTCCCGCTTTATCAAGTGATCGAACAGCTCGACGACATCGTCGACATGGAACCGGCCGACTTCCTCGAAGTAATCCGCCGGCAGGCAGAGCAGGGGGTCGACTACATGACGATCCACTGCGGGCTGCTCCGCGAGCATCTCCCCTTTATCGCCAAGCGAACGACCGGCATCGTCAGCCGCGGTGGGTCGCTGATCGCGAAATGGATGACGGTTCGGGGTGAAGAGAACCCGTTTTATACCCATTTTGACGAGCTTTGCGACATCCTCTATGAATACGACGTCACGTTCAGCCTCGGCGACGGTCTGCGACCAGGCTGCCTGGCTGACGCGAGTGACGAGGCCCAATTCGGCGAGCTGAACGCCCTCGGCCAATTGACCGAACACGCCTGGCGTCGAAACTGCCAGGTGATGGTCGAAGGGCCCGGCCATGTGCCGCTCGATCAGATCCCGATGAACATGGAACGTCAGCAGAAAGAGTGTCACGAAGCGCCGTTCTACCTGCTCGGCCCGTTGGTCACCGACATCGCGCCCGGCTACGACCACATCACCAGCGCGATCGGCGGCGCGGTCGCCGCGTGGCATGGGGCAGCGATGCTCTGCTACGTTACGCCGAGAGAGCACCTCGGGCTGCCGAACCTCGACGACGTACGAAAAGGCGTGATCGCTCACAAGATCGCGGCCCACGCAGCCGACATCGCTCGCGGAAGACCGCACGTCCGCGACCGGGACGACGAACTGAGCCGTGCCCGCTTCGCGTTCGACTGGGAGAAACAGTTCCGGCTGTCGCTCGACCCGAAAACCGCCCGGGCCATGCGTGAAGAGACCCTCTCGGCCGCCAACATCGACGACCCTCACTACTGCAGCATGTGCGGCCCCAAGTTCTGCTCAATGCGCAACAGTCGTGAGGTAAAAGAGAATCTGTAGCTCTTAACTCTTCCAATTTGTCCACCCCTTAGCCGCCGAGCTTGTTCGGCGATTTGGGTAAATAGGGCATTTCGGTAAAACGACGAGCAAGCTCGATGGCTAAGGTTAGGTAAAAACGGTTTGCTCTAAATCGGAAACGTCGAATAAGCTTGGCGGCTAAAACTCTTTAAAAAACGCTTTCCCCAATCGGTGCGGCAGCACCATCTAAAAAACTTTAAACTTAGTGGGCGGATTCGGTCGATAGTAGGCATCAGGTCGTTTTTGCGCGTCCTGAATGTTAAGCTGCGCCGTTTACGAAGAGTTTGCGGTTCATTAATAGCCAATAATAACAAAATTCAATCAGGGAGGATTGAATGGTCAAGACGACTGCCGCTGAAGATGTCATCCAACTGTGGACCGAATATCAAGAAACTCGTCCTAACGAAGAACTTCGAAACCTACTCATTGAACGATACATGCCCCTGGTCCGCTACCATGGCGAAAAGGTCTGGTCGCGGCTGCCCCAGGGTGTCGATATCGACGACCTTATTTCCGCCGGCGTCTTTGGGCTGATGGACGCGATCGACGCGTTCGATCTTTCCCGCGGCGTGAAATTCGAGACCTACTGTGTCCCGCGAATCCGCGGTGCGATGCTCGACGAGCTGCGTAACACCGACTGGGTGCCCCGTCTGGTCCGCTCGCGAGCACGCAAGCTAGGCGAGGCGGTCAAACAGCTCGAAGACGACTTGGGCCGTCGCCCGAATGAACAGGAGCTGGCCGAGCACATGGGCTTGACGCTCCCCGAGGTCGAAAAGCTGATCACCGACGCGAAGGCGGTCAGCCTGGTGAGCCTCAACAAAAAGTGGTCCGAGACCGACAGCTCAAAGGAAGTGAGCGAGATCGACATCCTCGAAGATCATAAAGGCGAAGACCCCACCCGTCGCGTTCAGAAGACCGACCTGATGCGATTGGTCACGAAGGGCCTCAGCCGGAAAGAGCGGCTTATCATTATCCTCTATTATTACGAAGAGTTGACGATGAAAGAGGTCGGCGCGACACTCGATCTGAGCGAGAGTCGTGTGAGCCAAATGCACAGCAGTCTGGTCGAGCGGCTGCAGACGCAACTGGCCAACCGCCGACCGGAATTCAGCGCGATGTAACCCTGTCGATGAACCCGAAATAGAAGCTTCGCTTCAATTTCGGCTTGGGAAACCCTGAATTTTGGAAATTCATAGCCGTCGGGCTTGCTCGGCGGCTATTTTTTTGGGGGGGTCATCCTCTTTTTCATCTTCTTTGAAATATCCTTAATCGTTTCTCAGCAAACCACTTAGGATTTTTCTGAACTTTTCGGGAACTATTCTTCCGCAGAAACCGTCTTCTGAGTATGGGTTTTGCCATTGACTTCTATGGGTTAACCCATAACAATGATGGAGTCTTATCCACCACTACCTTTAAACCCCATTATTTTGTTTGCAAGGAGCGCGACGATGAACCGTCCACGATCGAAACATCCTACACCGGCGGAACTCGATGTTTTGAACATCCTCTGGGACCTTGGACCAAGCACGGCACGACAAGTCTGGACCGTGTTGAACGAAATACGCGAGCGGCATTACACATCGGTCAACAGTCTTTTAAACACGATGACCGACAAAGGCCTGCTCAAGCGGCACTGCGACCAAAGAGCGTTTCTCTATGAAGCGAACATCGCGCGTGAGCAAACGCAGGGTAAGTTGGTTCAGGATCTGGTAGGCCGCGTCTTTGAAGGGTCGGCTAGCAGCTTGGTGCTGCAAGTGTTGGACCAATGCGATCCCTCGCCTGACGAGATGGACGAGATCGCAAAGCTGATTCGACAATATCGCAAGCAACAGGAGAAATAGTAATGTTTCCCTTCGACTTTTTGCGCGAGCCGCTTTGGCAGCCGTTAACCTGGACCTTGCTGCACTTCCTCTGGCAGGGACTGGTCATCGTGGTGATGGTGACAATCCTCCGCTACCTCCTGCCGATACGTCGTGCGCAACATCGTTATCTCGTCAACCTTGCGGCGCTTATGGCGATGGCAATATGCCCGGTAGCGACGTTCATCCTACTCGACGCGACCGAATCATCAACGGTAGCGAGCCATCATGATAGTGCTATTGAATCAGCGGCCCCGATAGAATCCGACCCAAAACCAACCGAGATGGCCCACGCCGAGCCACCAGCCAATCCGATCATGCTACCGGCTCCCGAAAACGGGGTTTCGCCAGAGACCATCGAGACAATCGCGATCGTTCCCGTCTTGCCGGACACCTCTGAATCGATGGAAATCGTTCCCGATCCGGCTCCTGCCTACAACCAATTCCAACCGTACATCACCGCGATACAGCCGTATGCCTTGATTCTTTGGATCGTCGGCATCCTGTTCTTTGGGGCACGATTACTGATCAGTTGGCTCCACGTACGATGGTTACGATGGGGCTGCCAGTCCATTTCCGACGAATTGGCCGCGACGGCGGTCGCGCTGAGCAAGCGGCTCGGGCTGCGCTTTCCGCCTCGGGTATATGCGTCGGAAAAAATCCGCGAGGCGATCGTGGTCGGGTTGTGGCGACCGTTGGTGTTGTTGCCGACTTCTTGGCTGACGCTCGTTCCGCCGGAAGTTCTCGAGGCGGTGATCGCACACGAGTTGGCCCATATTCGACGTTTTGATCTTTGGGTAAATCTCTTACAGCGGCTGATGGAGACAATATTGTTTTATCATCCGGCGGTTTGGTACCTGTCCCGTCGGGTGAGTGTTGAGCGGGAGATGTGTGCGGATGACTTGGCCGTATGTGCGACCAAGGATCGGCTTCTTTATGTCACAGCGCTCGAGCGGCTGGGACGTATGCGGCTTAGTCCCAATGCGCCTCGACTGGGAACCAGTATCGGAGGTAATAAGATGGCATTGCTAAATCGCGTAGGTAACCTATTGGGCCTGTCGGCCCCGAACAAGAAGGCTCGATGGTGGCCCGTGGGACTTTTGACCATCGCCATACCGTTGATGATATGGCTCGTATCGATGAATTTCGGCTCGCCCGCCGAGCACAAAGCGCAGGCCGAACCACCCTCCGTAGAAAAAGCGGAGGAAAAAGATGATTCGATGCCCGTTGAACCGAAGGATGAGGAAAAAGACAAACTAAAATGGGGACCGGTCCACAACGGACTCCAATTGGCGGTCGAGTTATTACCTAAAAAAGAAACCTACCTCCTTGGCGAGACGATCGACGTGCGGTTTCACGTCCGTAATACAACCGACTCCCCAGTCCAAATCAGTTTGGAGTCCTCATTACGGCAAGAAATGTATAGGAAATCGGTCTTGATCCATGACGAGCACGGCAAGCCGATAACAGGTCAACCGGTCTTGATCTGGGTGGACGGCGATATCGCCACGCAGCAAGTAACGGTGGAACCAGGCAAGACGTTCTCTTACGACAGTAGCGATCTTGCCTTTTGCACACCCAAGCAGCAACCCAAAGCGGGCGTCGGTTATTGGGTCAAGGCAGGCCCTGGTGTTTACACCGTAAAATTCAAACAAAGTTTCCCATTTGGGTACATTGATTTTAATCCTCATGAATGGGGATATCCATCGATAGGTATCGGTGACGATATTTTTTCATGGAAGGGTGTGTTGGAAACCGTTCCCGTCACGATAAAAATCGCTGAAGAAGATTCTCAAGATGCGTCGCCCGAAAAAATCTCCGAAAAATTCCCTCATGCAAATCCGTTGGGACTCGATGACGAGACGCTGATCAAGCTGTTCAACACGGGCAAGGCTCTGCGGCGAGTGGGATTCGATTGTGAAAGTCACTATAGCGAGCATAAACGCCTGCCTAAGGACATCCCGGACCTTGCCAAACGATATGAGGAGAGATCGCGCCACAATATCGGCAACGACCCGTTCGCGCCGGGCAAGAAGTTACATCTGGTCCCGGTGCCAAATCAGCCGAAAAAGATCCGGATTTGGAGCGTCGGTCCTGACGGCGATTGGGACGGCGGCCGTCGGATCGACTCGACGAAAAAACCGCTCGATGGTGACATCGGGCTGGAATGTGATTTGAGCCAACGAGGTGGTACGGGAGGAACGTTCCTAGCGGACGACACCATTATTCAGTGTATGCAAGGGCTGCGACTGGCTCATTACCTGGCAGCCAAGGGGAAGAAATTTCCCAAACCGGAATTGAAAGACGATGGGCTCGCATGGGGACCGGTAGTCGATGGACTGCAACTGGCCGTCGAATTGAAGCCAAAGCGAGATTTTTATTACCTTGGCGAAACGATCGACGTGCGGTTCCACATCCGCAACGCGGCCGATTACGCGATCCAAGTCGGCTTGACCATGCATATGAAGCAGGACATGGGAGACGGCTCGGTCTTTATCGAAAACGAGGAGGGTAAACGGCTCAAAAGCAAATCGGTCTGGATGTCCGGGGGAGTGTTTACCAAACAACAAGTCCTGAAGCCGGGCGAGACGGCCACGTACGAAAGCAGCAACCTGGCCTTTCTCGCTCCGGGCAAGAAACCCGGTGCGGGCGCGGTCGGCTGTTGGGTCGAGGCCGGCCCGGGTGTGTATACCGTGCGGTTCAAACAACATTTTACCGATTACTTCCGCGCCGACGCCCGCCAGTGGAACGGTGAGTTAGAAACCGGGACAGTCAAGGTTCGCATAGCAAAAGACCCCAAGTTCGCGATCCATCTGGTCAAGGGCTATCGTCATGCAGGAGAAGGAGGACCTACGTCGGTAACGACCTACTTCTTCCATAATAATAACTACAAAGACAAGAAGTATCGTCTCGACACGCTGAAGCCGGAGAATTATCCGCTTAAGGACCTGGTCCTCGATGGCACACCGCTGGTGACCGAGGCGGACCTTCTCGCCTATGACTGGGACCATCACGTCATGTACCTCAAGCCCGAGGCTTACAAGCGTCTGGCCAAATTCAAGCCGAACGTCTGGGGTGTGCCGTTCCTGGTGCAGAGTGAGGGGAAACCGGTCTATCTCGGTGCGTTTTGGAGTATCATCTCCTCTTACTCGGCGGATATGCCGACGATCAATCTGAGTCCTTTAAAGTATAAAGCCCCGGAAAACGTTCCAAGCGAGCTGGCGAAGTATGCGGTCCAGATTCGGAATAGTTGTATCTCCAAGCCGGATCAATTGCCACGTGACCCGCGACAGAGCGGGCGTTTGCAACGTGCGCTGACGGAGGCCGGGAAGATCTCCCTTAAGGATGCGGAAGAACTCCCTCATGGCGAGCCGGTCAAGAAAATCCAGACACGGCTGCGATATGGCGGTACGAACTACAATGACAAATCTTGGTTTCATTTTGACCTGCGCAACGATTCCAAGGATTACACGGTCCCGCTCGGCCCTGCCGGCATCCCGACCGATATCCTGGTTGATGGCGTGACCTATCACTGGAGCGGCCGGGTCGCGGGCCAGTTGCCCATCTGCAAACCGGGCCAACGCGTCCACGAGGCATGCTTTGCCCTCGATAAAGATTGGTCCACCAAGGATAAAAAAGGCAAACTCAAACAACTCGATTTGACGCCGGGCCGGCACACGATCCAGGCGATAATCTATGCCGAGGGCCCCCCCATGTTTGGACGTCCCAACAAGGTAAAAGTTCTGAGCAACCTGGTCGAGTTCGAGTTCACCCAACCGAGATCCGAAAGAACCGCTTGGGGAAAAACCGTTGATGGGCTTCAATTAGGCTTGGTCTTCGAGTCCGACAGCAACCCCGTTTTTCATGCAGGCGAGACCGTGCATCTTGGCCTATTCGTTCGCAATACGGGCAAGAGTCCCAAACAACTGGCATATCTTAGCCGCGTCGCAGGCACGGGCTTCACGCTACGCGATGCCGAAGGAAATCTGATCCCGATCTCTCTTCCCACGATCGATATCAAAGCGTTACTACAGCATCAGTTTCTCCCGCCCGGCCGAACGGTCGGGTTGGAGGACATCCATCTCGAACTTGGCGAAAAAAGTACCAGCGCCAAAAATCCGCATGTATCACTACAGCCCGGAAAATATCGCATTGGCCAAACGTTCTCCTTCCACAATGCTTCTGACGTCGATTTCTCGGGCAAACTCACCTCGGGTGAATTGGAGTTGGTTGTTGCCAAGCCAAAATCCGAGGCATCGGCGGAAGCAAAAAAGCTGATGCAGGACCCTCAGGCCGTCGCCCCGCAGGTCAAAATCCAAGTTGAGTTCCCCGGCCACTCGCCGACCGAGGTCGAGCAGTTGATTACCACGCCACTGGAGAAAATGCTCTCTCAGATCGACGGCGTTGTGTCCTTCGACTCGGTGAGTCGCAAGGATCGAGTCATCATCACCGTACGATACAAGGCCGGCGAAGATCGTGAGCAAAGCCTGGCGGAGCTTAAGAAAAAGATCAACGAGAATGGCGACCTTTTCCCGCTCGGCGTGGCTAGCTGGGTCGTCAAGCCGGTCAAGAGTGACTCGTCATCCCAATCGGAACACAAAAAAGCCGCTTGGGGCAAACCGGTCGAAGGTGTGCAATCGCGACTGCGGCCGGACGACGTCCATAACAGCGAACCGAGTTTCTACTTCGACCTGCGCAACAAATCGAGCAATTTTTCCGTCCAGCTCGGCCCGAACGGCCGCCCGATCGAGATCCTGGTCGATGGCACCGCCTATGTCTGGGGAACTGGGATCGCCGGTTCGTTGCCCGTCTGCAAGCCGGGCGAGAATAGCATGGGCGTACAAGTGAAGCTCAACAGAAATTGGGTCACTAAAACCATCAAAGGTCTGCCAAAAACACTTGCAATCAAACCAGGTCACCATACTGTACAGGCCGTGGTCTATGCCGAAGGACCTGACAAGCGAGGACGCCCCCAAAAGATGCAAGTTCTCAGCAATGCGGTAGAGATCGAAGTGCCGAGTGAGAAAGAAACCAAAGAGGTCGCGAGCAACGTTTTGACCAGTGGAGAAACCGTGCCGAGCGCCCAGCCCTCCGCCAAATCGTCTTGTTTCACTCTTTACCGCGTCAAGGGATATTATCCGTCAAAAGACCACGAAAAGGCCGCCGCGATTTACTTCGATGGCGATAAAGAGAAGCGATTCGACCCTATGCAGCTGGAGCACTATCCGCTGGAGAACCTGATTCTTGACAAAAAACCGCTGGTAACCGAGTCAGACATCCTCTCGTACGACTGGGATCGTCACGTCATCCTTCTCAAACCGGAGGTCCACAAGCGTCTGGC
>JASFHG010000025.1:0-14337 GCA_050123355.1 Planctomycetia bacterium | reverse complement strand
GGCGGCGGTCGGCCCGACCTGGCCCAAGCCGGTGGCAAAAAACCGGACGGCCTCGCCGACGCCTTCGAAAAAGCGAAAGAGTCGATCAAAAAGATGCTTTCGTAAAACCGAAATTTATTTTTAAAACCACAGAAACCACGGAACACACGGAAAAATTTTCGACCTTCCGTGTGTTCCGTGGTTTCTTTTTATAACTCTTTGAGCCGCCTCTTCTTCTGCTTGAATCTATCAAAAAATCTCTTTTGTTTTCACAAAATTTCTTTCGCTCAATGGGGGGGTAATTCCAGCGATTTCTCTATTACGCCGGGCCGACAAACCTGCTACTATTCCGCGTTCATTCCAACCTCTGTGAGCCCTGAAGATGGAGAAGAGATCATGCTTCGTTTCCGCCGCTGCCGATTGGAACCGCTCGAGGATCGACGCCTGTTGAGCGTCACCGGTTTCGAGCTGCCCGAGATTTCCGCCTTTGGTCCGATCCAAGCGCTGTCCGAGGTGCGACCGTTCATGCCGGTCAATGACAAATCGTTCGTGATCGACTGGACCGAAGTGCAGCCGAGCACCACCTCCAAAGACGTGCTCTACAACGAAGCGGAGGCCGGTGGTGATGGGATCACGAACTACTACGCCGTCACGGTCGGCATCACCGACTACCCCGGTACAGCGAACGATCTGAACTATCCGGCACTCGACGCCCAAGCGATGCGCGACACGCTGCTGACCGGAACGAACTGGCGGCCGGAAAACATCACCTTGCTACAAAACAGCGAAGCGACGCGGGCCGCCGTGCTCGACGCGATCGGACAGATGGGCGCGATGGCCGATGTGGACGATGTCTGTCTCTTCTACTACTCAGGCCACGGGACCCAAGTGGGGGACGTCGCCCCGTACGACGAGTCGGACGGTTTGGACGAAGTGCTGGTCACGTACGACTTCGACACGGCCGGTGTCCTGACCGACGACCTGTTGCTCGGCACGATGAACAACCTGCCGACCGACCAGTTCCTCGTCGTGCTCGACTGCTGCCAAAGCGCCGGCGGTTATTACTCGGCCAAAGATACGATCGTCGACGGCATCGGCGAAGATCTTTTGGTCACGACTACCACCAACGCTACCAAGAATTACGACCCGGGCCAGGGCGTGGTCGTTACCTCGTGTGCCGAAGGACAGCTCAGCAGCGAGTCGGACCAGGTCGGGCTGAGCCTCTTTACGTACAACTTCCTCGAAGGGCTCCTCGGTTGGGCCGATGTGAACGACAACGGTTGGGTCTCGGCCGAAGAGTGCTTCGACTTCGCCGAGTATGGTGCCACAATCCAAGACCCGGCCGCGCAGCCGACCCTCTTCGACTATCATCTGGGTGAACTGCCGCTCGTCCAACTGGCCAGCCCGATGCCGGAGGTCGTTTACTACGAAGACTTCGCCTCCTTGCCCACCGGCTGGGTCACGGCCGACAACGACGCCGACGGAAGCACCTGGAGCTGGGCCGCCGACGGAACCATGTACACCATGGCCAACCCAGGGTACATACTCTATCCCGAAGACGGGCTCGGCAGCCCACTCATCGACTGCTCGGACTACGATAACCTCTTCCTCAGGATGGAGCATAACATCACCGACAACGGTTACACCGACTTCGACCTCGACGTGGTCGACAGCGCCAGCCAGCGGACAACCGTCTGGAGCATGCCCTACGCCGAAACGTACGATCTGAACGCCGCGGTCGACATCACCACCGTCGCGGCCGGTGACTCGGCCGTGAGCATGGAGTGGTGGTTTATGGGCGAGGTCTACCCGGGCGAGGTCTCCATGTGGGAGCTGATCGAGGTCGAGCTGCGTGCGAGCGACACGAAGGACGTGCGAGTCAGCGTGCTCGATCAGGGTGCCGAGGATGGCAGCCCGGTCCGTGCCCGCGTCGATGTACTGGCCGCGCCGCTGACCGATCTGGTTATCACGCTCGGCTCGGAAGATGAAAACCAAGTGACCACGCCTGTCAGCGTCACCATCCCTGCAGGCCAAACGACGGCCGAGTTCTACCTGACGATGGTCGACGACTCGCTCTGCGACGGCACCCAAAACGTGCTGATCACCGCTTCGGCGGCCGATTACCTCGCGGGAACCGACACGATCGAGATCCTCGACGACGAGCCGGAGCGGATCGACGGCGACATCAACCTCGACGGCCATGTGGACGCCTCAGACGCAACGATCCTCGCCGGCAACTGGCAGAGCACCACCGGCACATGGCTACAAGGCGACCTCAACGGCGACGGAAACGTCGACGCCTCCGATGCCACGATTTTAGCCGGCAACTGGCAAGCAAGTGTGTACGTAATGTAGGGTGCGTCAAGACGCACCTTCCAAAAACGTTTTTTCAGAAGGTATTTAGCCGCCGAGCTTGTTCAGCGCTTTAGCCGTCGAGCTTGCTCGTCGATTATTAGTTAGCGATAGCGGATATTATCCGCCGCTTTGTCCCCGAGCTATCCCCTATGACTTCACAACGCGACGCCTATTACGCGACGACAAGCGTCGCCGCTAACAATCGCCGAACAAGCTCGGCGGCTAAATTATTCCGGCGGGGTATCGTACACGTTGATGATCTTACCGCGGCGACGGTTCCATGAGGTTTTGGCCGGGTTGTAGTTCGGGTTGGGTGTCATCTCTTGAGCGTTGACCGACTTGCGCCACGCCTCGAGCTTCGCCTGCATCGCCTTCGCCTTTTCGGGCATCTTCTTCGCCAGATTATGTTTTTCACTCAGATCTTCTTTGAGATTATAAAGCTGGAGCGAGCCGTCTTCGTAGAACTCGATCAGCTTCCAATCACCTTGCCGGATCGCACCGCACGGCGGCATGAAGTGGTTGCTGTAGTGTGGATAGTGCCAGTAGATCGCGTCGCGATCGAACGTACCGTCTTCCTCTTTCAACAGCGGCACGAGGCTCTTGCCGTCGACATCCCTCGACTTGGCACCGGCCATATCGAGGATCGTCGGGAAGAAGTCGGTGCTGATGACCGGCTCGTCGCAGGTCGTACCCGGCTTGGTAATGCCCGGCCACTTGACGATCATCGGCACGCGGATCCCGCCTTCGAACATCGTCCCTTTGTGGCACCGTAGCGGCGGTATCTCGAGCTCTTGTCGCTGGCCGTTGTCCGACATGAAGAAGACGACCGTTCGATCGTCGATCCCCAGTTTTTTCAGGTGATCCAAAACGCGGCCGGTGCTCTCGTCGACACTTTCGGTCATCGCCGCATAGGTAGGATCCTTCAGACACGGATCTTTATTTTCCTTCTCGCGATATCGCTCGACCATCTCCTTTTTCGCTTGGATCGGTCGGTGGACCGCGTAGTGGGACAGGTAGAGGAAGAACGGGCGGTCTTGGTTCTTGTCCATAAACTTGATCGCCTCGTCGGTCAGCCGGTCGGTGAGGTACTCGCCCTTGACCCCTTTTTTGACGTCGGGCGTTCCGTACGGCCAGAACATCCGACCGTGGTGGCCTGCCTCGCAACCGCCGAAGTTCAGATCGAAACCGTGCTCGGTCGGCAGCGATCTTTTCCCGCCCAGGTGCCACTTCCCGATCGCGGCGGTCGCATAGCCGAGCGGCTTGAGCGCCTCGGCCACGGTGGTCGTTTCATACGGCAGATGATGATACATCACGGGCCGCATCAATTTGACATACGGTTCGGTTCGGCCGGGCAGATAGTCGGTCAGGTGCAGTCGGGCCGGGTACTGGCCGGTCATGATGCTCGCCCGCGTCGGAGAGCAGACGTGGCATGCGGTATACGCGTCGGTGAACTTCATCCCCTCGGCGGCCAGTCCATCGATCCGCGGCGTCTCGTAGTACGTGCTCCCAAAGCAACCGACACCACGCCAGCCCATATCGTCGACCAAGATGAAGACGAAGTTCGGCTTCGGTTTGGCCTTTTGCTCCTCGGCTTGGACAACCAAAGAGAACGAGACTATCGATAACAAAACGATCGTGAGAATTCGTGTCAGTTTCATGGGAGGTACCTTTTTTTGAATGTCAGCCCCGTAGGGTGCGTCCGGACGCACCTTGGGAAAATATCGTAACCGCGTCAGCGACCAACGGAAGCGGGTTCCTGCCCTGGTGCATTCAGCACCAACTAAAAGGTGCGTCTCGACGCACCCTACAGTAATTACTTTACCGGCGGCGTATCGTAAATGTTGACGATCTTGCCTTTACGGCGGTTCCACTCGGTTTTGGCGGGGTCGTAGTCGGGGTTGGGCGTCATTTCCTGAGCACCGACCGACTTGCGCCACGCTTCGAGCTTCGCCTGCATCGCCTTTGCCTTTTCGGGCATCTTGTTCACCAGATTATGCTTCTCGCCGATGTCCTCTTTCAAGTTGTAAAGCTGGAGCGAGCCGTCTTCGTAAAGTTCGATCAGTTTATAGTCCCCGTCGCGGATCACCCCGCCCGGCGGCATCCGGTGATTGCTATAGTGCGGATAGTGCCAGTAGATCGGGCCACGGTCGAACGCCTCGTCCTGCTTCAACAGCGGCACGAGGCTCTTGCCGTCGACATCCTGCGCCTTGCCGCCGGCCATCTCGAGGATCGTCGGGAAGAAGTCGGTGCTGATCACCGGCTCGTCGGACACCGTGCCCGGAGCGGTCACGCCCGGCCACTTGACGATCATCGGCACCCGGATCCCGCCCTCGAACAGTGTCCCCTTATGGTCACGCAACGGGCGAGGGCAACTGGAACTGCGCAACGGACCGTTATCCGACATGAAGATGACGACCGTCCGATCGTCGAGCTTTTGTTCTTTCAACGCATCCAAAACCCGTCCGACGTTCTCGTCGACACTGTCGGTCATCGCGGCGAAGGTGGCGTTCTTTTGCCACTTCCCTTTCGGCTTCGCCTCATAACGCTTGATCCGGTCCGCCTTCCCCTCGACCTTGTTATGGACCGCATAGTAAGACAAGTAGAGGAAGAACGGCCGGTTGCGGTTCTTGTCGATAAACTTGATCGCCTCGTCGGTCAGGTGATCGGTCAGGTACTGGCCTTTGACCCCATCCACTTTCGGCATGCCATACGGCCAGAACATGGTCCCCTTGCCGGGCGCGTTGGCAAAGGCATGATCAAATCCATGATCGAGCGGCTGCTGCCCTTTCTTGCGGCCCAGATGCCACTTGCCGATCGCAGCGGTCGTATAACCGAGCGGCTTGAGCGCCTCGGCGATGGACGTCGTCTCGAGCGGCAAGTGCATGTTCATCTTCGGCTGCCTGAGCTTGGCAAACGGCTCTTTCCGCCCACGCAGGAAATCGGTCAAGTGCAGTCGGGCCGGGTACTGGCCGGTCACGATGCTCGCCCGCGTCGGGGAACAAACGTGACACGCGGAGTACGCGTCGGTGAACTTCACCCCCTCGGCGGCCAACTGATCGATCCGTGGCGTCTCGTAGAACGTGCTCCCATAACAGCCCAACCCGCGCCAGCCCATATCGTCGACCAAGATAAACACAAAGTTCGGCTTCTCGACCGGCTTCACCGTCTCGGCCGCGCGAGTAACCAACGTAAACGAAGTGATCGACAAGAACGTCGCAAGAATCAACACACGGTTCATGAGATACCTCTCGATTTCATGGCAGGATAAAATTGGCGGGGTATTATGATGTTTATTGAGTCTCAGGTATTTAAAGTTACATCGTCAAGCCGGAATTGGGCCGCGAAGCGTGCCCTATTCCGGATCCGCAATAGGGACTGACGTCCCAATTCCGGCTTGAAGTGTTGGTAACTTCAAATACCTAAGACCCAATAAACTAGTATAACAAACACCCCTCAGCGATGGCCAGAAGATGCACACCTCGGGACTGCAAAAACGGAAAATTACCTACAAAAAAGAAGAAAAAGCCGTTATTCCTCATCCATGTCTTGGTTTTGGATGAGGCGGGCTTGGCGGATTTCGGTGGAGGAGATGTCCTCGCGGAATTTTTCGGACGGGACTTCCTGACAGATATCGGCGAGCACGTCCGGCAGGTTGAGGTGGCCCAGGCCGACGAAGCCGGTGCCCGTGTTGCGACCGAAGACGAGGAACCGACAGCCGCGCACCGAGATCCGTTCCAACGCAGCACGGCAAGCGGCCGGGTCGTCGCCATAGTATTTCACGTCGGCGATACGACGAAGCGTGTCGATCCCGACGATAAAAGTCGCTCGCGGGAAGAGCTTCGCCTTTTCGGCAAACGTCGGGGCACGAGTCAACCAGACGGGCCGATCCTTGAACTGCTCGACTCGCTCTTTCATCTGCGTAAAATCGGTCGGCGGCTTGTCGGGGTTTATGATCGAAATTTCATATTCGACCTCTTGCTCCATGATCTCTTCGGCTGCCTCGGCCATGCCACGATGACCACGGTGGAGCGGGTTGAACGCACCGGCAAAGAGCAGCAACCCTTCGTGCTCCGATTTTTGAAAAAGCCCCTTCGAGCTTTTTTCTTCACCACCGATCCGAACTTCTTGCCGCTTGCCACACAAAAGTTCTTGCCAGGCAGGTGGCGCGATCGTTTGGCTGCGCATGAAAGACTCTGACTCGCCCAGATCGAGCTCTAACTTCGGCTGGAGCCCACACGCCTCGGCAATCGCGTCAATTACCATACGCGAGACGAGCAGCTCTTCTTCCTCGCGGGTACGACGCCCTTTTTCGAGAAAGATCGATCGCGTGGCGGTGAACGACGTGGTCTGGATCGCCACATGCGCACGATGCTCACCCCGCTTGGGCCGATCGGTCGCCAGGCTGGCCGTACAAGAGACACCCGCCCGGGGTGCCTCGGAGTCGTCCAGTTTGTTGGCACGAAACCACGCAACCATCGCCATGCGTCGCGCGGTGCCGGCCGAGCAGAATCGGTCAGGCTTGCCGCCGAGCCAATCGGTCATCGACTCGGACGAGTAGGGAACGATCGCCTCTAAAAGGGTTCGGGTCGCGCCCGGCGTTTCGCAGATCGATTTGATCGCTCCGGTTCCGCCTCCGCTCAACGCCAGGACAAATCGAGAAGGTGACTCATGGATCTGTTGGACCAGTTCTTCAATCGGACATGACATGTTTTTGTCCCGCGGAAAATGTGGGGGGGTACAAGGACCTACATCTGCTGTTGGTTTTAGTCTATATGCGACTGATTTCAAGCCCTCTTTGGCAAGACCGTACCGATCCATCCCTCTACCGTTGATGGAACGAATTAACAGGCTAACAACCTTTAGGTTTATGGCTCTCGTCGCTATTCATTTATATCGGGTTATTATCGAGGTTAAGTTGAACCAGGAGAGGGGGAATACACAAGGCGGAAAAATCGGCATCTTCGTCGTTATAAAGCAATAAAAAACACTCTAAACGGGGGGAATTCGCAGGTCGGACAGAAATTTTGAAAAGTTTTCTTAAGATTTTCAAAAACGGGGCGAATACGACCTTATTGAGCATCAGAAAATGAGCGCCGCGAGCCCGGCTCAAGGGGGAGGCCTCGCGGAAAACGTCGTGGCCCGCGGCACTGGTTTACTGAGGCTCGATGGGTGTTGTCCACCGCAAATTGTCGGGGGCAAGTCATGTCAGAGAGAATCGTTTTATTTTGGAGATCAATCCCATGTTGTTCAAACGTACCATCCTTATCGGCGGGAGCGTCATTCTCGTCGGAGCCTTGTTCCTCGGACCTAGCATCGCCAGCTACTTCCGAACCACGGCTCAGTATGTCGAAGATTCGGTCAAGAACTCAATCCCGATCCAATTCGAAATCGACCGTGCTCGCCAAATCGTCACCGACCTCGAGCCGGCAGTCAAAAAACACCTTCACCTGATCGCGAAGGAAGAAGTCCAACTCAAGCGACTCGCACAGAAAATCAATGCGTTGGAGAAACAAACCAAAACCGAAGGATCGCAAATCCTGACGCTTCGAAGCGATCTGCAATCCGACAAAAACGTCTTCCGTTATGCGAGTTTGTCCTATACTCGCGACGAAGTCAAACAGGACCTGACCAATCGTTTCAAGCGATTCAAGACCCGTCAGGCTTCCCTGGAACATCTCCAGAAAACCTACTCGATCCGCGAAAAAGGCCTCGACGCCGCTCGCGAAAAACTCGAAGGGCTGCTCACCATGCGTAATCAGCTCCTGCTGGAGATCGAGAGCCTCGAGATGCAAAAACAAATGGTCGACGCCGCGAAGGTTTCCAGCCGCTACGCGTTCGACGACTCGGAACTCGGCAAAGCCAAGGAACTGATCGACGAGCTTCAAGTCCGACTCGAGACCGAGAGCAAGCTGAACAACGTCTCCGAGACGCTCCATTCCGAGATCCCGATCGACGCACCTTGTGAAGAGGACATCGTCGATCAAGTGACCAGCTACTTCGGCCTCGATAAGCCGGACACCGAGACGGTCGCAACGACCGAGTAAGTCAAAATGTGACTTGCGAGGGAACACCGTCTACCCCCTCGCAAACCATGCCCGGAATGGGAGCCGCCGCTTCCATTCCGGGCCGAAAACTTCCAAAGGTGCAGTGAAGAGCACCTTACCGGCAAAAAACAATACATTTGGGGGGGTTACGGCCCGTTTTCGCTTCCAAACACCTGGTTTTGGCGATACAATATGAGTTTATTGTATGCATTTTCATTGAGCTCGTGTTGGGCCGGGACCTCAGAGATGGGCCTCCGCCGATCGCCTTCGGTTTTTCCAATATGCACAAGTCAATGAGCAACACGAAATCGGCAAACGATCCCCCCACCAAAGGAAACCGCAAAAACTGGCGGTACGAAGGATGGAGCCGCTGGTCGACAAGAACGGCCCCGCGACCGATCAGTTCCAGAGCTATTGAGGATGTGTGGATGAAACGAACCCGAGAAGATCGCTTCATGCTCTGGATCGATGCCGTTGGTGGATTTTGGGTCTGCACGGCCGACCAGGTCACGATTGGACAACCGACCCGCGGCGACGCCGTGGACATCCCGATCCTGGGCGACCTGTCCTCGAAACATGCACGGATCGTTCGACATGGCGAGAGCTACCTGATCGAGCCGATCCGAGAGACAAGCCTTCGAGATCGACAACTTGAGAAACCAGAGCCGCTCTTCGACGGAGCAATCATCCGACTGGGAGATCACCTAGAGCTGCTCTTTCGACGACCGCATCCCTTGAGCATGACCGCGAGGCTTGACATCACCAGTCGTCACCAGACGCAACCGTCCTCGGACGCGATCCTGTTGATGGCGGACACCTGTTTGTTGGGCCCCGATGCGAACTGTCACGTCGGATGCCCAAACTGGGACAAGCAAGTGGTTTTATTCCGGCGCGAAAACGCGATGTTTTGCAAAGCTCCCGGGAAATTGGAGCTCGACGGAAAATCGGCCTCCAGTCCGGCCCGTATAGAAATCGGTGCCCAGGCAAGTGGCCCCAGTTTCTCCTTTTTCCTCGAACAACTATAAGAATTTTTAACAGGGGACCAGGTATTTTGAAGTGCATGCGGTCGGACCAATGCGACCAAATACCAAAAAATCGTGTAACTTCATCAACCGGAATCCCCAAGTAAAAACATAAAAACAACGATTCACGGCGGGGATGGGCCCCGCGATGAAAAACGGGTGGGACGATATATCATCGTTAATCAATAGACACGATGGCAAGCGTCGCCACCAACGAAAAGGAAGACGGCCAGAACCATGCCTCGTGGGCAAGAGAAAGCGAAAAGTAAACATCACGCCGATCCGTTTACCTATAAAACCGGAGCGAAGCCGCTGGATGGCTATACCATCAAACGCGGTATCGGTCACGGCGGGTTCGGCGAAGTTTACTATGCCACCAGCGAAGCGGGCAAGGAAGTCGCTCTGAAACTGATCCGCCGGAGCCTCGACGTCGAGCTGCGGGGAATCAAACACTGCTTGAATCTCAAACACCAGAATCTGCTGGACATCTACGACATCCGCCAAGATGAACACGGCGACCATTGGGTCGTCATGGAATTTGTCTCCAACGAATGTCTCGATCTGATTATTGACCAACATCCAAAGGGGTTGCCCGCTGCCGAGGCGCTCCGCTGGTTCCACGGTATTGCGGCGGGGGTGGCCTATCTGCATAACCACGGAATCGTACACCGGGACCTGAAGCCGGGCAACGTCTTTTCCGAAGATGGTCGAATCGCGATCGGAGACTATGGACTGTCGAAGTTCATCTCGTGCAGCCGGCGAAGCGGACACACCGAATCGATCGGAACCATCCACTACATGGCGCCCGAGGTGGCCAACGGCCGCTATGGTAAAGAGATCGACATCTACGCGCTGGGCGTCATCCTTTACGAACTCCTGACGGGTCACGTTCCGTTCGAGGGCGAAAGTGTCGGCGAAGTGCTCATGAAGCATCTGACCGCCCTGCCCGACGTCTCGATGCTCGCCGAGCCGTACCGAACGGTCGTCTTGAAGGCACTCGAAAAAGATCCCGACAAGCGATACAGCTCGGTCGAAGCGATGGTCGCCCAACTGCCCCAGATCAAAGGCGACTCGATCATGCCGGTCGTCACGGCCGAGGTGGTCGGCGAGTCGGCAAGCAGCCGAAAAAACGGAAAGAGGCCGCGAGAATTCCACCCGGCCAACCTCCGAAGCAAAAAACGGTTCCGAGATCACGAGGCCGTGCCGGTCGCACGAATCAAAACGCCTCGCGAGATCTCCTTGGAACTGGTCACGTCGATGTTGATCGTCTTGCCGGTCGTCGGAATCATGGCCGTCATCATGTCGATCTTCACGCAGCTCTCGTTCAAGGAATGCAATTTCGTTCAATGTGCGTGGGTCGTGCTGGTCTCGATCGTAGGGGCGTGGGCAATCCTCATCGCGGCGAAGAGTTGGGAAAGTCTCTACTCGCACGGTTTCCCGCAGCGATTTTTGACGCTCGCGGTCGGGCTGCTCATCGGCCTGTTCGCGATGGCCATCGCGGAAGTGTATCAACTCAAACTGCCGTACGCCATCAACTTGCCACCAGAGCTAACCTTATATCGTGCAGGACCGGACACCAATGCCACGGGCATCCCCTGGCACATTTGGCTCGCCGCATTTGCCACGGTGTTTTTTATTGTCTCCTGGACTCGCCAAGCAACGCTCCATCGTCGCAAACGGCTGAGTTTCAGTACCCTTTTGAAAGTCGGGGTCTTTTGTGCCGTTGCTGCCTGGGCTTGGGGCTTCCCCCAACCATGGCTGATCATGGTCGGCGTCACGATCAGCACCGCGATCCAAGTCGCGGCCCCCTGGGAACGGAAACGAAAACGATATATTTAGAACCTATCTGAAAACCGGGACTGGCTCCCTTTTTTCAGGTGCCTGTCCCTGTTTTCGGATAGGCGATTAACAAGATTCGTACCATTTATGAAATGTAAGTGATAATATGGTCACGTTTGGTATGTTCGGATTTTTTGAACTGCTCATAATCGTAGCGGTGGTCGTGTTCATCGTGTTGATTGCCAATCGATCTTCACGCAACTCGAATACTACGCGATCCGATGGCTCGATCGGCCCCAACCCCCATGCCCCACAGAACCAACCGTATCAACCACAGCCGCCCCAACCACAACCGGCTCCTCCGCAACGACCGGGACCTCACCGGGCGAATAACGCAAACTCATGCGGCTGCGTCGCTATTTTCCTTATCTTCGGCGGAGTCTTTCTGCTCGCCGCCGTCATCTTCGGGTTCATCAGTTTTATTGATTTACAACCCCAAATAGTCCCAGGCAAAAGCCATCGGATGGACAAAGTGGAAGAACCGGCCACAGCCATTGCGCAATCCAAGGAAGAACAGCCCCTCTACTCCTACAAAACCGAAGCGGAAACCACTACATCATCGAGCCACGTCATCGTACCGCCGGACGACAAAGAGGTATCGATAACCATAAATGGCAGGAGCTATGACAGTACGCCCAGCCATGACTCCAGCAGTACACCCAGCCATGACTCCAGCAGTACACATACGTTCCACAGCACAAGGTCTTGGTTTTTCTTCATAGGAATACTGCCGCTATTGGCACTAGGGCTCTTGGTCCCGATCATCGTATGGGCGATCGCGAAAAACCGACGAGCCAGAACCCAAAACGTGGACGGCAACTCGACTTACTATCCCCCTCGACAAAAAATGGGCGTCTTGCCATGGGTAGTCATCGGAATCGTATTCCTGGTACCCTTGCTCCTGTTCTTTGGGGTATTTTCTGCCAGAGTAACGGAAACCCAAAAATCTCACGCTTATGCTCAAGAACAAGCCACCGCTACCCAAGGATCCAACTCCGTACCTGCCAACACGGTCCCCGCCAAGCCGGAATTCATACCCGTGCCGGTCAAACCGGAAGAACCCTCGCCCGAACCGGCCACGGAGACCACGACCACAAACCCGTCGGCCGAGGACCTCAACGCCGAACTGGAAGGGTCCGGCGCTTCGCTGTTGATGGAATCGGTATTCCGCGCGGCAATGGATTCATTAAAAGAACAATCCTCCAACAAAACACCTCCCCCCAAAGGATCGCTCGAAGCCAAGCTCCTCGCCCAGAAGCCGGACAGTGCGGTCAAGGCCTTCTTTGAAGGGCTCATGCCGTCGCTCCCCAAGAACACCGACGAAAAGGAGATGTGGAAGCACTTGGGCCAAACCGTCGGCAAAATGATCGCCGCGAAAAACGAGAGACCCGACTGGCTGGAAAAACCAACCGGAATCGATCCGAAAAACAACACCTATCGAACCGTAGTAACCATCGGACCTTATGAGACCAACGCGGAGTGCGATCGCCGCTTCAACGAATCCATCCGCGAGGCGGTCAACGACTACATCACCACGCAACTCAGGCTGGGGCCGACCGCGAAAAACCGGATCCCGCTCTCCAATCGTGAACTTATCAACCTGAGCCGAGAAACGTACTACGAATCCTTTATGTCATCGGTGGGGCCGATGGTGCGTTTGCATGTGGAATTGGTCATTGACAGCAAGACTCGTGACACGCTGGAAGGCAAATACCAAGCCTCGCTGATTCGTGACCGGATCGAATGGTCCGGGATCGCGTTGGCGAGCGTCGCCCTCTGCCTGCTCGCCGCCCTGGCCCTCTTGAGATTCGACCCGTTGTATCGCCGCCGCACGTTGATATTAATCACTACCGGAGTAGGCACGATCTTGATTATTGGTCTAGGGTTGCTATTGTTGGGATAAATGGTAAAATGGTTCCGAGTTTATCCTTATAAAAATGGCCCCTCCCGAGGTGCGTCTCGACGCGCCCGGTCAAATTTCAAGTCTTATCAAAAATTCAGTAGGAGAAAGCCATGAGCTACGACCCTCAAAACCAAAACTACAATCCGCAAGACCCAAATTACAACCAGCAAAACCAAAACTATAATCAGCAAGACCCGAATTACAACCAACAAAATCCGAACTATGATCCGCAGAACATGAACAACAATCCGCAAGGAAGCATACCGGATTCGGAAGCGAAAACGTTGGCCATGTGGATGCACCTGTCCACCTTTGCAGGAGCCCTTGTCGGATTTCCTCTCCTCGGGCCGCTCATTTTCTGGCTGATCGTCAAAGACAAGCATCCGTTCCTCGACGACCAAGGAAAAGAGGCCCTGAACTTCGGTATCTCGATGATGATCTATTCGCTCGTTACGATTGCACTTTGTTTTGTCCTCATCGGGTTCGCTTTACTTCCCGTACTTGCAATAATCGGTATTGTCTTCCCGATCATCGCCGCGGTCAAATCCAACGGGGGCGAGTGGTATCGCTATCCGCTGACGATCCGTCTCATCAACTAGACGCTCAAGCCATAACCTCTATTATTCTACTCTCATCTAAAAATGTTTATAGGAAAGTGTCATGAGCTACGAACCTCAAAACCCAACGCCTAATCCGAACGAAAGCGATCTCGATCCGAACACGCGGCTTCTGGGATCACTGATCCACCTGGCCGGCTTTGCAGGATTCATCCTTAAACTTCCACCGCTTGGCCCGTTGGTTTTCTGGTTGATCGTCAAAGACAGACATGTATTCCTGGACAATCAAGGGAAAGAAGCGACCAATTTTCAGATCTCGTGTACCATTTACGCCGTGGTAATCGCGATCCTGGGCATTATTACGTTTGGATACGGCTTCTTACTCCTAATTCCCCTTTGGGCTTTTTGGGCCATTTTTTCGATTATCGCCGCTCTGAAGGCCAATTCGGGCGAGTGGTACACCTACCCATTAATCATTCGTTTGGTAAAATAGATTTTCGAGCGCGCAAACCGACTCACTCTCGACAATACCTCAAAAGAAAGCCGTTACGATGGGCTTCTTCAAAAAGATCGCGGAAACGTTCTGTCTAAGCCGAGAGATCTTCGACCCTTCCATATTCGGTGACAAAGTAGCAATG
>JASFHG010000024.1:0-14557 GCA_050123355.1 Planctomycetia bacterium | reverse complement strand
TGTCAGTAATGCGGTGAAGTTTACGGACAAGGGCACCATCGATGTTCGATTTAAAGTTCTCAATCCCGAGTCGAAAGCACCTCAGCTTGAATGTCAAGTGCATGATACCGGGATAGGAATGCCCAAAGAGGCCGTTGCCCGAATCTTCGAGCCGTTTACTCAGGTGGACGATTCGCGAACACGTCGATTTGGCGGTGCCGGGCTTGGACTCGCCGTGAGCAAGCGTCTCGCCGAGCAATTGGGTGGCGAGCTGAAGATAGAAAGCGAAGTCGACAAAGGTACGAGCTGTTCCTTTACGTGCAATATTGGCTCTCTTGCAAACGTCAATATGCTAAGCCAAGAAGAAATCGCGGAAAGGTTCCATGATGCTTCGAGGGATAAGCAGAAGATCGTATCTCTTGAAGGGACCAAATTCCGCGGAAAAATTCTGGTTGTCGAGGATTGCTACGATAACCAGCGTCTGATTCGAACTCTCCTGAAGAAACTGGACCTTGACATCACCCTCGCCGAAAATGGAAAGCAAGGGTACGATTTTGCCGTTGCCGCCGAAGAGGAAGGGGCTCCGTTCGATTTGATCTTCATGGACCTCCAGATGCCGATCATGGACGGATACGAGACGACTCGCCAGCTTCGCGCGAAAGGCTACACGCGGCCGATCGTTGCCCTGACGGCCAACGCGATGGACTCGGACAAACGGTTGTGTATGGAGTCAGGCTTCGACTTGCACCTGGCCAAACCGATCAAACGGCGAGATCTTATCAGAACGCTCGCCAAATATCTGGAAGTCGTACCGGAAACCGAGACGAAACTGACCTAAACGGTTATTGAAGTCAGCAGAAGGCGACTGAAAAAATCCCAGTTTGGACAGCTCTTGCCGATCACCGGTTTTGCCATTTCTCCCGCGTTATTTTAATGAGATCCTCTTGACATCCTGCAGGCAAACACTACGATTGAGGGGGTCGGTAGGCAAGCCCTATTTCGTAAGGTCATTTCCCTTGTTGAAAAATCTACGATACGCCGATACATTTTGATACCATTTACGGAGAGAACGATGAGTAACTTCCCGAATCCGAATCAGGCTCCTCAATATAATACGGCTGCGTATGCGGCCGCCGATGCACGAGCCAATTTCATTGCGAAGACCTACCTCCATCTGGCCGGGGCGATTATGGCATTTGTCCTGCTGGAGGTCATCATTTTCAACATCCCGGGCACGGAAGGGATGGTCCAGACCATGATGGGCGGGCGATGGAGCTGGGCGATCGTGTTGGGGCTGTTCATGTTGGTCAGTTGGATCGCCAACTCGTGGGCTCTCTCGACCACGTCGCTCGGGATCCAGTATATGGGCCTCGCATTGTATGTCGTGGCGGAAGCGATCATCTTTACACCGTTGCTCTACATCGCCTCGTGGCAAGATCCAATGATCATTCCGGCGGCCGCTTTGACGACATTCGGTCTGTTCACGGTCTTGACGGCCGTCGTGTTTATCACGCGGAAGGATTTCTCGTTTCTGCGTTCCGTCTTGATCTTTGGCGGATTCGCCGCGTTGGGATTGATCTTCTGTGCGATCGGGTTCGGACTTGAATTGGGACCGATCTTTACGTATGCAATGATCGCCTTTGCGTGTGCCTATATCCTTTACGATACGTCGAACATCCTGCACCACTATCGCCTGGACCAACCGGTTGCGGCCGCGTTGGCCCTGTTCGCCTCCGTCGCATTGTTGTTCTGGTACATCATACGGTTGTTCTTGTCGCGTCGTTAATTTTACGATTCTTTCACGTTTGGCGGCCAAAACACCGGTGATTTGGTCGCCAAACGGGTTTATTATCCCACCGGCGGACCTTCTTGAGTGACCGCCGTCCGGTGGGTATAATAGAAATGGGTGGTTTGGAAATCGTTTTGCCAAGAAAGCGAGAAGAGGCTCCCCATGTTTCTTTCTTTGTTCAGATCCGCGTTTTTTCTGACGCTCCTGCTATCCTCGACCGTTTTGGGAATTGCTGCCGATCGGGTTGCGCGCGGGGATGCGGACGGCGACGGCTGGGCGGACGGGGCGACGAACCGGCGAGTAACGTTGCGGGTGGTCGCGATCGAGTCGAGCTGCGACGGGAAATTTTTCGTGATGGTCGACGGCCTCCGGTTCCCCGCACCGGCCGATAAACTGACCCTGCTCACCTTAAAGGCGAACACGAAGCAGAAGGTGGACTGGACGGTTGCCCGTCGCGCGATCGGTATGTGGGGGAAGAAGGCCAAAAAATCGGCATTGACGTGGAAAACACCGGTCAAGGTGACGCGAACCGGGGCCGATACACCTTCGGTCACGGTGTCGGAGATGGTCGAGTGGAGCAATCGCCCGCAGGACCAAACGCTCGAACTCAAACTGTCCGACGGTGGAGTGGTCCGTCTCTCTTTCCGGACGGTCGTCGAAACTTTTGCCGATCCCAGCCCGAACGACCGTGACGGCGATCAGGATCGGGACGGGATCTTCGACTGGGAGGAGGCGGTCTATGCCCGGCATGGCGTCGGGCTGGGGGACCCGGCCCGGCAGGACCTGATTCTGGTGGCCGGCCATACGCACGCTGACTGGAAGATGACCGACCTGACGTGGACCATGCTCCGCAGCAAGTTCCACGAGCGGGACATCAATATGTACATCATTCGAAAGCCCGAGGAGGGGCTCGGTCTGGCGACCCCGGGCCTGATGCATCTCAAAGCGAAGCCGTTTCCGCGAGAGTATGCGTTGAATTTGAAGCCGGCCCGCAAGATGCGGAAGAAGTATCTCAAAGGCCCGATGCTCAAGAACGCCCATCTGGTTGTCCTGTCCCATCGTGTTGGCCCGAAGCCGGAAAGCTCCTGGGGCTGGGCCGAGTTTCCGGGCAACACGCTGATCATCCGCTCCTGGCTCCCGATGCTGGGGCCCGACTTCCATCAATATCAAGCGAAGGACCTCATGCACGAGCTGGGTCACAATCTGGGCCTTGCCCATCCGCCCGAGAGTGACGAGCGTTGTCCGAGCGGTCCGATCCCGATCGAAGAACGTACCTCGTCGTCCAGCGTGATGGGCACGCCAAGGTCCGACCGCGGCAACCCGATGGCCGCCCTGAAAAACGCCCTGGCTCGCCCGCTGGACTACTCGCCAACCCAATGGAAGAACGTCCGTTTGGATTGGGTGCGGAAAGAGCGGAAGAAGTAGGGTGCGTCAAGACGCACCTTTTAATTGGTGCTGAACGCACCATCTAAAAACCCGCTTCCGTTGGGCGCTGATATGGAGACAGAATTCTTCGGAAGGTGCGTCCCGACGCACCCTACTTAGTCGCCTTCATACTTGCGGACGACGAGCGAGATGTTTTGGCCGCCGAAGCCGAAGCTGTTCGTCAAGGCGGTTCGGCAGGGGACCTGGCGGGCTTGGTTCGGGACGTAGTCCAGATCGCAGTCGGGGTCCTTGGTCGTGTAGTTCATCGTGGGCGGGACGACACCGTCGCGGATGGCCAGGAGGCAGACGATCGTTTCGGTCGCTCCGGCCGCGGCGATGAGGTGGCCCATCATACTCTTCGTACTGGAGACGGGAATATTGTACGCCCGGTCGCCAAATACCCGTTTGATCGCCAGCGATTCGACTCGGTCGTTGACGCTCGTGCTCGTGCCGTGGGCGTTGATATAGTCGATCTCGTCGAGGTTCACGCCTGCGTTGGCGATCGCTCCTTGCATGCAGCCCATCCCGCCGCGTCCTTCGGGATGGATGTCGGTGATCCGAAATGCGTCGGCGGTCGAGCCGTAGCCGATGATTTCGCCGTAGATTTTTGCACCCCGTTTTTTGGCTCTTTCGAGATCTTCGAGGATGAGCATGCTGGACCCTTCGCCGAGGACGAAGCCGTCCCGCTCGGCATCGAACGGTCTCGAGGCGGTTTTCGGGCTGTCGTTGCGGGTGGAGAGTGCGGTCAGGAGGTTGAAGCCGGTGACACCGAACGGATGGATCATCGTATGCATTCCGCCGGAGAGCATGACGTCCGCTTCACCGCGTCGGATAATTTCGGTCGCTTCGCCGAGTGCCTGGTTGCTTGCCGCACAGGCGGTCAGGCAGTTGGCGTTGGGGCCTTGGGCGTTGAACAGCGCGGCCAAGTGGGCGGCCGGCATGTTCGGCTCTTGTTCCAACTCGGCGGTCGGATTGAGAATTTCGAGACCCTTGCGGGTGAATTCCGAGAGGTCGAGGCTGCCGTTTTCCCCTTTTTCGAGGCCGGCGACCATCATCTGGCAGAATCGGAGGAAGTCTTGCTGACCTTCGCCACTACCGGTGTAGACGCCAAACCGAAGCGGGTCGTCGATCGAATCCATCACGCCCGAGTCGGTGACTGCTTTTTTGGCCGCTCCGATTGCGAATCGGGTGTGGACGGCCTGGTCTTTCCAGAGTTCGGGATCTTCGCCCACGTCAGAGAGGTCCCAGTCGCGCACTTCGGCGGCGATTTGGGTAGGGAAATTGCTCGCATCAAAACGCGTGATATAGTCAACGCCCGACTCGCCGGCAAGCAGTTTTTGCCAGATCGTCTCGACTTCGGTCCCCAGCGGGTTCACACAGCCGATTCCGGTAACTACAACTCGTCGTCTCATGGTTTACTCTCTTAAACTTATGGGGGCGTATCTTTTCGAAGTGGTTTCATAACTTCCCGGCGGCCCATATCTTGTGGTTGATCCTTCGGATGACCACAAGATGTTGTATGAAAATGGAACGCTTTTAAGTTGTGAAACCAGTTCTAGTAAGATACTTTTATCCGATTGCCGGTTCGGTCAAGGGGCTGCCGTCGGCGTTGTGTCCGATTTCATACGCGCCGAGCATCCGCATCATCTGTAGGAAGGCCTTCGGCTCGAAGAGCGTATGTTCGTCGAAATCCGCAGCAAGGTGGGCAAAGACCAGCTCCGCTTTGGCGTAGAGTTCGTCACCCAGATGTGCCGTCCCGGTGACCATGGCACCGTTTTCCTTGATATAATCGACATCCGTTCGGTACACGAGCGTGTCGCCTGGTATGGCTTGGCCGTAAAACCGGACCTTCGATATCTTGGCGAGTACGACCTTTTCGGTGAAGTGGTTGTGTTCGCATACCAGCAGCCCGCCCACCTGCGCCAGCCCTTCGATGACCAGCGTGTTGGGAATAACGGGATAACTGGGAAAGTGGTCGTGGAGATGGTCCTCGGCCAAGGAGATCGCCTTGATCGCCTTGGCATATCGGCCACTTTCAAACTCCAGGAATCGATCGATCCAATACCAACGCATACTTCGTTATTTTTCGTGTTTAGTGTCCAATCACTTTGTTAGCCGTCAAGCTTGCTCGTCGATTTAGACGGAACGACGAGCAAGCTCGACGGCTAAAAGCAATCCGAAATCCTATCCGACCTTCGACTCGATGAATCGAACAATGTCGGCCACGGTCAGCAGGTTGCCGAAGTCCTGGACGACAGGGTTCTTTTCGAACGCGTCGAGGTTGGCGAACGGCATTCGCTTCTTCAATTCGACGATACCCTCTTCGGTCATCTTGCCCTCTTTGACGTAGTCGGTGCTCGTGAGGATGTCCTCGGGGAACAGCTCGCCCCGCGGGATTTGGATGTCGAACGCTTTTTCCAGACGGAAAATGATGTCCAGGAAGTCGATCGACTCGGCACCCAGGTCGCCGACCAGGGTCGCGTCTTCGGTCACTTCGTCATCGTCCACGCCCAGGGCGTCTACCAGGGCTTCTTGAATCTTTTCAAAAATCTCTTCTTTGCTCGGCATGTTTTTCTCCAGAACAATTTTTCGTATTAGTTTTCGGTTTTCAGTTTTCGGTTTTCAGTGGGGAACTGCCGCTCCAGGGTGTTTTTTCGTCGGTGCGGAAGCACCAACTGAACACCGAACACTGAACACTATATTTTAATATCCACCCAAGCTCAGGCCACCGTCGACACGGATGACTTGGCCGGTGAGGTAACTTGCTTCGTCACTTGCCAGGAAGGCGACCACGTTGGCGATGTCTTCCGGCTCGCCGATGCGTCGCATGGGGATCGCCTTTTTGATCTGATCGCCTGCGAGGTTTCGGACCACTTCGCTCATGTCGGTCGCGATCATGCCGGGCGAGACGGCGTTGACGCGTACCTTGCGTCGAGCCAGCTCTTTCGCCATGGCATGAGTGAAGCCGTTGATCCCGCCTTTACTTGCGGCATAGTTGACTTGACCGCTGGAGGCGAATTCGGCCGCGATACTCGATAGGTTGATGATGCTGCCCGAACGTTGGGACATCATCGGTTGGGCCAGGTAGCGGCAGAAGTTGAACGTTCCGCCCAGGTTCGTGTTGATCACCGCCGACCAATCTTCCTGCGACATCGTGGCCATCAGACCGTCGCGGATGATCCCGGCCGAGTTGACCAGGATGTCCACCCGCTCCCAATCTTCGATCAGTTTATTCACGAGCGCTTCGACGGCGGTCGGGTCGGCGACGTCCGCTTGCAGGGCGGTGACATCGTAGCCTTGCTCGGTCAGCTCGGCGACCAGCGAGTCAGCGGCTTCTTTATTGCTGTTATAAACAAAGGCGACTTTTGCCCCTTCGGCGGCCAGTTTGGCAACACACGCTCGACCGATTCCTCGGCTTCCGCCGGTGACCAGGGCATTTTTTCCTTCTAATCGCTTCATGACAAATTTCGGTTTTCAGGCTTTTGGGTTATGGCTAATTCGTGGTTTCAGGCTGGTAGAGCAACTTGAATTGATTACGGAGCTGCTCGACCAACTCGCGATCGGTTTCGGCCCGGGAGGGGAACTGATCGGCCAGGTTGTATCGTCGCAAGGTGAGTCGGCCCGAGACGGTCGTCGCGCCGTTGACACTCCCCTTGGCTTTGAATCGAGTGGTTTCGTCCGTTTGATCCATCAGTTCGACTTCGACGGTCATCGTTTGACCCGGCTGGAGGAACTGACCGTATTTAATGTTTCGTGCTTCTGCCAGGACCACCATGCTGTGGGCGAAGTCTTCGCTTTCACGGACGAGCCATGCGCCGGCTTCGGTCATCGCTTCGAGCATCAGCACGCCAGGCATGACGGGGAATCCGGGGAAGTGATCTCCCAGATATTCCTCGGCGATGGTCAAATTTTTGATAGCCTTGATGCTCTTGCCCGATTCGAGCGAAAGGATCCGGTCCAACAGAATGAAACGCATAGTGGCACGAGAGGGAGGTCCCCCTCCTTGGGTGGTCGTACGGTTGTTTTCCTAGGCCTTAATAAGTTAATCGTGGTGGGTTAGCTTGGCAAGGCTGGGTAAATTATTTTGATTCAGGGTTCTTCGTGGTATCGTGCCAGCCAAAAGGCCAAGGATGAACTATCCTCGATACGGAAACGATACAAACTACTCAGTATAGCGGCATCCATGCAGGTCGACAAGCGTCCAGGGCTCGCGAATTTTTGATCCGAAGGGGGGATAATTAAACGCTATAAGTCATTGCCGTGGATGTAGTTATAGCAAATCAAAGCGAGGCAGCCGGCCGGTCCGGGCGCAGATCGACCACTTTACTTCCCCTGTTTCGACTTGCTTGAACCGTAGGCTAAAGTAAGAATAAGCCGATAATATAGTTTTTCCCCGGCCGATATTTTCCCCCTCATTTTTGAGATCGAGTTGGCAAAATTTCCCCTCCTTTTGAGGCACCCATGATTTTTGGCTACCATGCAAACGGACTGCCCGACAGGACCCCCGACGAGGTCGTCGAACTGCTCGACGAGGCCGGCTACGGGAGCGTGGCCTTGCCGATCGGCGGTCGGTGGTTCGATCCGCGACAACCCGGCTGCCAGGAGGAGCTCGACCGGTTTGCCGAACTGCTCTGCGAGAAGAATTTTTCCTCAATTATCGAGATCGAGCCGGACGAGGGAGCGTTGATATTGACCGACACCAAGCAGCGGCGGAATTATCTTAAGCTTTGCGAGTATGCGATCGACACGGCCGCGACACTTCGAAGTGATTGTGTCGTGCTTCGCTCGGGCGTTCTCACGCCAGGGCCGGATGAGGAAGGGTGTGATCCCGAGGCGGCTTGGGAGCAGTTGATCAATGGCCTTGCCGAGTTGCTCGAATACGCGGACGAGCGGGACGTGTTGATCGGTTTCGAGCCCACCTATGGGATGTTGGTCGACACGACCGACGCGTTCAACCGTCTGCTTGGACGTCTCGACTCGGGCCGGCTTCGGTTGAGTCTCGATCTGGCGACTCTGTGTTTTATGGGCGAGCAACCGCTGGCCCATTATCTGCACATCTGGTCCGGTCGGTTGGTGAATCTCTATTTCTGTGATGTCAAAAAAGGGGACACTCAACTTTTTCGGGAAAAAAGTAGAATGTCCCCTTTTTTACGTAGGTTGAAGTTGGGGGAGGGGGAGCTCGACTTCGCACCCCTTTTCCATGCACTCGACGACACGGGCTATGCGGGCGGAATCCATGTCCGCTTCGACGATCCTCCTTCGGCAGGAGACGGCCTTGAAGAGATGCATCAGGCAATCCGTTTTTTGCGACAGGCTGCTCGGTTGTAAAGGAAAAGGCCGTCAAAATCGCCTAGGGGGCTCGGTTTTCTAAATTACCCAGGCCGCATAACAGGGGTGAGTTTCGCTTTTTGTTGACCCGATTTATCGTAGGGCTGGCCTGGGGACAGGGGGGGTCCGATTCTAAGGATTAGGCTCTGGTTTGGGACGGGAGCCAACTTCTGAAAGATCCAAAAAGTTTGGCGGGTGTGCAACAAGGAGGTTTTGCGCTATGAAGAGGAAGCACGCGATAGTCTGGACGATGGCGGTCGTCGCTCTGTTGGTTTCGCCGGCGCTGGCAAACGATTGGCAGATAGAGAAGTTGTCGAAATCGAAGGGATGCGGGATCGAGGTCGGCGGCTGGATGTCGTCGGGTATCTATGCCAATCAGTATGGCGCAAAGGACAACGGCTCGATCACCATGCGAGAGTATGGCGACGGTTACACGGTCGATCAGCTTTGGGTATATGCCGAGAAGAAGGCCGATAACGGCGGTCACGGGCTGGCGGTCGGCGGCCGGGTCGATTTCTTTTGGGGAGCCGACGGGCCCGACGCCCAGACGTATTACGACTGGGGTTGGGACAGCGAATGGATCACGAGCCGCGACGGCAACTATGGCTCGTCGATGCCGCAGCTTTACGGCGAGATTGCGTACAACAACTTGAGCGTCAAGGTCGGCCACTTCTTCACGATCCTCGGCTACGAGTCGGTGCCCGCGCCGAACAATTTTTTCTACAGCCACACCTACATGATGAATTTCGAGCCGTACACGCACATGGGCGCGCTGGCCGAGTATAAATTGGGGCGTCGTGTCAAGATACTGGGTGGCTGGACGAACGGTTGGGACTGCGGCTGGTTGAATCCGCTCAACGCATCGACGTTTCTCGGCGGGGTTTCTGTCGAACTGTCGGACCGCGTGTCGTTGGACTATACGACCAGCTTCGGCAGCCTGATGAAAATCTCCGACCCTATTTTTTCTGACTATGAGGTCGCGATCAATGCACAGTGTCTCGTTTTGAAGTGGCAGATGTCCGACCGCTTGAACTATGTCATCCAAGGCGAGTATCAATCCGATACCGAGAAGAGCTTTCTGCCGTCGGAGACGATCAAGTATTACGGCATCAGCCAGTACCTGTTCTACACGCTCAGCGATAGCTTGGCCGCCGGGATGCGGGTCGAGTGGTTCCGCGGCGAGAACAAATGGTTCATTTTCCCGGCCGAGTCTTTTACCGCCACCGGTTTGACGTTCGGCTTGAACTATCGACCGTACCGCAACGTGGTGATCCGGCCGGAGATCCGTTGGGACAGTTGGAGCGGCAGCCCGAACGACTTGGCGCTCGAGTTCGACGACTTCGAACGTTCGAGCCAATTTTCCGGCGGGTTCGATTGCATCATCAAGTATTAGAGGTGTAAACTTCTACCCAATGATTCCGGGAATTGCTTTGTAGAAAAAAAGGGGACACTCAGCTTTTTCTTCGAAAAGGCAGAATGTCCCTTTTTCGGACTTCGATGGCCCGATATTAACCTATACCATGAACGATTTTCGCCAAGATAGAAATGAACCGCATCTGGAAGACACCTCGTTTTCGCCGCAGGCGTTTACGCTCGCGGCGGTTTTGTTCGAGGCCTTTTTGGCGGGGATCGCTGCTGCGGGAGGGTATTTGCTCGATTTTCCTGTCTCAAAAACCTTCGAGCCCCATTGGGCCGACTTTGGGATCGGGTTGGCGGCAGCGCTGCCGTTTATCTTGCTCTTTTTATTGATTTGTCGCATTCCGATCGGGCCGTTTCGGCGACTGCTCCAATCGATCGACCAAGTGGTGATTCCTCGGTTTCGCGGATGCCATTTTACCGATCTGCTGGCGATCTCGATCACGGCCGGCATTGGTGAGGAGATGCTTTTTCGTGGATTGATCCAGGGATATTTGACCGAATCGATTGGCGGGTCGTTTGGCATCGTGGTCGGGCTGGTGGTCGCCTCGCTGCTGTTTGCCTTGATGCATCCGATGACGGCTACCTATGCGATGGTTGCCGGAGTGATAAGTCTTTATCTGGGTTGGATTTGGCTTCTGACCGGCAATCTACTCGTGCCGATCACGGCCCATGCGTTTTATGACTTTGTCGTTTTGATTTACCTGGTCCGATTTCGGAAACCGGCCGGTGGGTGAGCTTCGGAAAGGACAAGTTTCCCTTTCGTGGTTCGATTTCTTTTGATAAGATATGCGGTTTAAGCAGTCTTGTGAGGGAGTAAGCGAAAGCAACTAGTAGAAACGATGGCTAACGACACCGAAAAAAAGGTGAAATCAGATAGTAACGGAACGACAGGGGGGTATCGCGACCGGTTTTGGTATCCGCGGTTCTGGGACGGGCTGACGATCGGTCCATGGCTCTCGATGGCCGCAAAGAACCGTTTTTCCTTCTCGCCGGCCTGTCTGCCGATGGTGGGAATCGTTTCGATGCTGTCGGTAACGAACTCGACGCTCAGCCTGGCACAGAAGATGGTCTACGGTCGGAAGATTGCCCGCACGAAGATCGACAAGCATCCGATTTTCATCATCGGGCACTGGCGATCGGGGACGACGTTGCTGCACGAGCTGCTCGTGTTGGATGAGCAGCACACCTTTCCGGACACATATACTTGTTTCGCACCGAGCCATTTTGTGCTGAGCAGCCCGGTGGTGCCGAAGATGTGCGGTTTTCTGATGCCGAAGCAGCGGCCGATGGACAACGTTCGGGCCGGGTTCGGGCGGCCGCAGGAGGACGAGTTCGCGATCTGCAACTTGGGCATCCCGTCGCCGTATCGGAAGATGGCCTTCCCGAACACCGTGCCGCAGTGCGAAGAGTATCTCGACCTGGACGAGATTCCGGAGGAAGCGCTTCGTCGATGGAAGCAGGGGTTCGAGTGGTTTTTGAAGAGCCTGACGTTTAAAACGCCGAAGCGGATCGTGTTGAAAAGCCCGCCGCATACGGCCCGGGTGAAGCATCTTCTGGACATGTTCCCCGACGCCCGGTTCATTCATATCGTGCGCGACCCTTACGTGCTTTTCCCGTCGACGGTCAATCTTTGGAAACGGCTCTATTGGGACGAAGGGTTCCACCGGCCGAAGTACGAGGGGCTCGAGGAGTACGTCTTCGAGCGGTTTACCCAAATGTACACCGCCTTTGAACGGGACCGCCACCTGGTGCCCGAGAACCGTTTCGCCGAAGTGCGTTATGAAGACCTGGTTCAAGATTTTCCCGGCCGGCTCAAGCAAATTTACGGGCAGTTGGAGCTTGACGGTTTCGAGGCGGTCGAGCCGAAGGTGCAGAAGTACGCCGACCGCTCCAAGAGCTACAAGACCAATAAGTACGAGATCTCCGACGAGATCCGCGACGAGATCGCCCGCCGCTGGCGACCGTATTTCGAAAAATATGGCTACGACCTGTAGGGTGCGACTGGACGCACCACGGATATGTTCAATAACTTACCAACCCTTTTTGGTGCGTCTCGACGCACCCTACAATTACGACGATGAAAGTTTGTGCCGTGGCCTTCGATATGGATGGCCTGATGTTCAATACCGAAGATGTCTACTCCGATACCGGGTCGGTATTGCTGGAGCGACGTGGACATAAGTTCACGAAGGACCTCAAGGACGCGATGATGGGACTGAACCCGAAGCTGTCGTTCGAGGTGATGATCGACTGGTACTCGCTGGAGGACGATTGGAAGTCGCTGGCCGAAGAGTCGGAGGAGGTTTTTCTTGGATTGTTGGAGAGTTCGCTGGCACCGATGACCGGCCTGCTCGGTTTGCTCGACCGGCTTGAATCGCTCGGTATCCCCAAGGCAGTCACGACCAGCAGCTCGCATCGCCTGCTGACGGCGATCCTCACCCAGGCAGGCCTGCTGGGGCGGTTCGCGTTTACGCTGACGTTCGAAGACATCAAAAACGGCAAACCCCACCCGGAAATTTATCAAACGGCTGCGGCCCGATTCGGCGTTACGCCGGAGTCGATGCTCGTTTTGGAAGATAGCCACAACGGCGTGGTCTCCGCGTCGAAGGCGGGCGCGTACACGGTCGCCGTGCCGAACGAGCATACGGTCCACCTCGATTTCTCGGCCGCCGACCTGATCGTCGATAGCCTCGAGGACCAGCGGTTGCTGGAACTTTTAAATTAGTGTTGGCGTACCAATTACACGCACGTTCGTTAGCCGCGTGGGTTTATCCCCGCGATTAAACCGTGCCAATAATATCGCTGGTAAAGTTTTAGCAATTGGCTCGATTTCACAAAAAGCTTATCCCATGCACTGTCATTTACCGTCAAAGCGCGGGGATAAACCCACGCGGCTAACGAACGGTTGAAATTTGTGGTATAATTTTTGGACACGCCACTGTTCAAGCGAAATGAAGGAGCCCTTCCGATGAAACGTTTCTCGTTGATGGCGATCTTGGTAGTTTTCTCGATGAGTACCGTCTGTCTGGCGGTGGAGAAAGAAGGAGCCCAAAAAGATCCAAAGAAACCGGTCCTTCTGGTCTTTACGCAGTCGGCCGGGTATGAGCATCAGCCGCCGAAGGATGGGCCCGGCGGTTTGAAGTGTCTCGTCGATGATATGATGATCCAGCTCGGCGAGAAGTATGGTTTCGAGGTGGTCTGTACGAAGGATGGGCGGATCTTCGACGGCGACCTGGCGAAGTACGACGCGTTTGTTTTCTATACGAGTGGCGACCTGACGAAGAAGCGGATCAACCCGCCGATGTCGCCGGCCGGGAAGAAGAAACTCCTGGACGCGATCGCCGCCGGCAAGGGTTTCTTGGGGCTCCATTCAGCTACCGACACGTTTCGCACGCCGGATGACCGGTTTGCGAAGACCGGCCAAGTCGATCCGTATATCAAGATGATCGGCGGTCAGTTTCTCAATCACGGTCGCCAACAGCCGGGCCGACTCCGCGTGGTCTCGCCCGACTTCCCCGGCGCGGATGCCTGGGGTAAGGTCGACGTGGTCCGGATCCCGAAGGAAGAATGGTACGCGATGAAACACTTTAACCCGGATATGCACGTCATCATGGTCCAAGAGACGGCCGGCATGAAAGGGAAAGAGTACGCTCGGCCCGACTACCCGGCCGTTTGGGCCCGAATGCACGGCAAAGGCCGCGTCTTTTACACGTCCATGGCCCACCGGATCGACACCTGGTGCACGCCCGAATTTCAAAAAGCGATCGCCGGAGCCATCGATTGGGTGACCGGCCGCGTGGAGGCGAAGACCCCGACCAATTTCAAGAAAGTCACGCCCCGGGCGAATGAGTTGAAGAACTAAAAGAGAACCACGAAAGCCACGAAACCGTTTTTTTCGAGATTCCATGAAATCAGAATCCATCTATCTTAACACCGACCTTGACATCGTATCGAGCGATGACTTGGGCCCCTTGGCGGAAATCTTCGACAAGAAGTGCGCTTTGTTACACGGACAAAAAGAGGACGATGGTCTTTGGTACCTTACGGTAGAGTCCGAAGATTCCGGATCAGGCTGTGGCCAAGAAGATAGTGCTCAACTCCAAAGGGACTTAAACGACTTGCTGAATGTTATCGAGGGTCTGGAGAATTCCTTGCGATCTCTCTTGGCAAGAGCTGATCGGTTTGATTTCAATATCGGATGGGAAGCCGGTACGCAGCGTCCCGAAGGCGTTCTTACGATTCCCAGTGACTTATTACGTAGAATCACCGATTCCGGGGCCACTTTAACGGTGACGATTTACCCACCGGAGGCGACCTTTCCGGAAAATACCGACCGCAAGTCCTCTCTTCCCTATGAACCCAAAGTCTTTTCACGACTGAAGGACTTTCTTCACACGAAGGGGCTTTCTCTGACTCAGTTTCTTTTGCTTGACCAGATCGGAACTTACTCGCACATGCCGGAAGCCATGCTCGTACGGCGGGCTCTACAGGACGCAAACTGGTACGGTGATGAATGGACTGCCTCAGCCAAGGAGGTCGATAACGCCCTGCTGCAACTCATGCATGCCGGTCTGCTTCAAAAAGTTGGCAAAGATAGCTTGGCCACGATCGAGGCTT
>JASFHG010000023.1:0-14598 GCA_050123355.1 Planctomycetia bacterium | reverse complement strand
CGCCATGACGATCTACGCCTATCCGCCGGATCGTCGACGGAGAGATTGTGACAATTTACTGAAATGCATGCTTGATTCGCTCCAGCATGCGCAGATCTACCGTGACGATTCGCAAATCAAGGAACTGCATTTTTACATGCTCGAACCTTATCGGAACCGCGGCAAAATGATTATCAGCTTACAGGAGAAGGAAGGAGAATCGGAAGTATGATGTCGCGAAACATGCCAGACTTGCCTCTTCTCTTGACCGAACATCAAGCGGCCGAGCTAGCCAACGTCGCGTACCGGACCTGGCGACGTTGGTGTCGGTCCGGCATGGCACCGGCGCCGGTCAAGATCGGTCGTGGTAAACGACCCGTGACACGGGTACGCCGCGATGAACTCCTGGCCTGGATCGACGGTGGCTGCAAAGCGATCGAGGAATGGTAAACACAATAAGAAAACTCTCAACAACCTGAAAGGCACTATATATGAATACACGTATCAAAACGATCTACATCAGCGGACCGATGACCGGCATGCCGAACCATAATTTTGAATGGTTCCACGATGCGGAGGAGCAATTCACTCGCCACGGATGGAAAGTAATCAACCCGGCCAACAATTTTGGCGGTCGGTCCGATCTGCCACGCGAGGACTATATGCGGACCGATTTCGTGGCGATCGCCAAGGCGGACGCGATCGCGATGCTGCCCGGCTGGCAGAAAAGTCGTGGGGCAACGGCCGAGTATCTCGTCGCGATCGAGTGTGGGCTGGAAATCTACGATGCCCTAACACTCATTCCGATGGAAAATCCGCCGGCGCCGAGCGTGTTGATCGACAAAGAAACTCAAAACACTGCGATCGCTAAAACGACCGGCACTTCTTTATCGCTTCCCGACAGTGGTAGCCGTCAGCAGTTCGAATCGGGTGCGGTCCGTGACGAAGCGACCGACAAGCCGCGTCTCGAGCTGATCAGCCCGTTTGCCGAGGTGCGGCTCGGGCACCATCTCCGTCGTGGTGCCGAGAAATACACTCCCCGCAACTGGGAGGCGGGAATTCCGTTCGACCGTTGCATCGCGTCACTTAAACGTCATATAGCTGCCTATCAAATGCGAGACGAGTCGGAAGATCACTTAGCGGCGATCCTGGCAAACGCCATGTTCCTTGCCCATTACGAAGCGATGATTTCAGTCGGTATTCTTCCCCGCTCCCTCGACGACCGGCCGGTTTATCTGCCTGCCACTTCGGAGAAGAACGAGGTTGCCTGTGCCTAAGAAGACCGCTTCGAAAACGCTCCTCGCTTTCGGCGATCTCCATATCCCGTACCAACACGACCCGGCAGTCGAAATCGTCTGCCGGGTCGCGGAGGCAATCCGGCCCGACATGATTGTTTGTCTTGGAGATCTTTTGGATTGTGGTCAGTTCTCGACGCATCCGCCGACCCATGGCATGGCCGAAACCGACTACCAGGATGATCTCCAAAAAGCGAACAATTTTTTGGATCGTCTACAAGCGACGTGTGGGCGATTGGTGTTGATCGAAGGGAACCATGAGTATCGTATCGATCGCTGGGCCGCCGGGACGAGCGAAGGACGCGGTGCGTATAACATGCTCGCTCCTCGCATCCAACTGATGCGTGGCCGCAAGCGATGCACCTACATCCCTTACGGATCGGCCGATGGGCGGTATCCGCACTACAAGATCAACAACCGCATCATTGCGGTCCATGGTTGGAGCTATGCCCGACATGCAACGAAAGCCCATCTCACCATGAGCCAGGGCAAGAGCGTGATCCACGGCCATACGCATCGTGCCGATTCGAGCATTATCCAAAACATTTGGCAGAGCGGCCAGACCGTGCAAAGCCGTTCGACCGGCTGTCTGTGCAAACCGATTCCGCTCTACGGAACCGGCCGACCGGTCGAGTGGATCAACGCCTTTCTCGTCGGCTACCTCGGGCGGCGGAGCGATTCCCTCTACACCGTCCCGATAATGAGCGACCGGTGCATCTTGCCCGACGGCTCGGAAGTGCATGTTTAAAACTATCTGACGCATTTTTCTCCATTATATTATGAATCTCACGCTACGACCCTATCAACAAGAGGCGGTCCACGCGGTCTACGACCACCTGCGCCATCGGGACGACAACCCGTGCGTAGTGTTACCGACCGGGACCGGCAAGAGCCTTGTGCTCGGCCAGATCGCGACCGACGCGGTTTCGATCTGGTCCGGCCGAGTGTTGGTACTCGCCCATGTCAAAGAACTGCTCGAGCAAAACGCCGACAAGATCCGACGTCTCTGCCCCGATCTGGACATCGGTATCTACTCGGCCGGCTTGAAAAGTCGCGATACCGAAAATCCGGTCATCGTTGCCGGTATCCAGAGCGTTTACAAACGGGCATGCGAACTCGGCCCGTTCGATCTGATCATCGTCGACGAATGTCATTTAATCCCTCCTGAAAACGAAGGGATGTATCGCACGTTCCTGGCCGATGCGAAGGTGGTCAACCCGAACGTCCGGGTCATCGGTCTGACCGCAACCCCGTATCGCCTCAAGGGCGGTCTGATTTGTCAGCCGGACAATATATTAAACCATGTCTGCTACGAGGCGGGCATCCGAGACATGATCGTCGAAGGATATCTCAGCAAGCTCCGCAGCCGAGGTGGCCGGACGAAAGCGAACCTTGGCAACCTTCATATCCGGGGTGGCGAGTTTATCGCGTCGGAGATGGAGGACGCGATGGACCAAGACGATTTGGTCCGTGGTGCTTGCCGCGAGATTGTCGAACTGACACGAGACCGTAAAAGCGTGCTGATCTTCACGACCAGTGTTGCCCATTGCGAGCATGTGGCCGCCGAGATCGAGCGGATCTCCGGCACGGAGTGCGGCATCGTCACCGGCGATACGCCCTCCGGCAAACGTACTGAGCTATTGAGGCGATTCAAGGGGGAGCCGATCCAAACGGATCTTTTTGGTGGCATTAAACCACCATTGAAATACCTGGCGAATGTTAATGTTCTAACGACCGGCTTCGATGCGACGAATGTCGATTGCGTTATCCTACTGCGTCCCACGGCGTCGGTCGGTCTTTATGTTCAGATGGTCGGTCGTGGCACGCGTCTACATCCCGGTAAAGAAGATTGTCTCATTCTCGACTATGGTGACAACGTTCTGCGACATGGGCCAGTCGACATGATCAAAGTGGAAGCCAAAACTTTTGGCACCGGTGAGCCGCCAGCCAAAGAGTGTCCCAATTGCCTCGCGCTCATCCACGCCGCTTACATGACGTGCCCCGACTGTGGCCATGAGTTCCCGCCTCGGGAGCGAGAGACGCATGACGAACACGCTACCACCGAAGGCATCCTCTCCGGCGAGATCACCGACATCGACTACGAAGTCAGCGATGTGAACTACGCTGTCCATACCAAACGAGGTGCCGACGAGTTCACTCCCAAGACCATGCGGGTTGAATATCAAACTGGCTGGAACCAATGGACCCGGGAATGGGTATGCCCCGAGCATACCGGCTGGGCTCGTCAGAAATTCGAGAAATGGTGGAGCGATCGATCTTCTTATCCGCCGCCAGAAACAGCCCAAGACGCGGTCGCCTTGGCCAACGACGGTGCTCTTGCAGAAACCCGTGCGATCACGGTCCGCAACATCACCGGTGAGCGTTTCGACCGCGTGATCCGTTATGAACTGGGCGACAAACCGGACTACTACCCCGAACCGGGCTGGAACGACCCCGAAGTCAACGAGCATGGCCTTCTACCAAATGACAGCTGGGACGAGATCCCCTTTTAATATTATTGAATATGCAAGATCAAAATCCCATAACCAACGCCCTCCGCACGCTGTTCGAGCCGGGTGACGTGTTCGAGATCCGTGTCCTCGATGCGGTGTCGCCGGGGAGCAACTGGACGCACACCGAAAGCGGTTATTTTGAATATGACCAGATCGACATCGTGCCCAACGTGTTGGCCAACTTCCGGACCTATGGCGGTGTTTATGTGACGATGAACCCGGTCAACCCAGATTTGCTGGCCCGGGCGAACAACCGTCTCAAACCGGCAAAGAATCGTGAGGGAACCAGCGACAACGACATCCTTCAACGACGATGGATGCTTGTTGATATCGATCCGGTTCGACCGGCGGGGATTAGCGCGACCAAGTCGGAGAAGGTAGCCGCCTTCGCTTTGGCCGACCAGATCGCTAGTGGGCTGTCGCACAAAGATTGGCCGGAACCGATCTTTGTGGATTCCGGCAACGGGACGCAATTGCTCTATCGGGTCGATCTCCCGGCCGACGATGGTGGTCTGGTTCAACGATGTCTGAAAGTCATGGGGACGTGTTCCGATGAGAAAGCCGAGGTGGACCTGAGCGTTCATAACGCGGCTCGCATCTGCCGTTTGCCGGGAACATGGAACCGCAAGGGGGACGAGATCCCCGAACGACCGCATCGCATGGCCGAAATCCTGCTCACTCCGGACCACATCCGAACCGTCAGCACCGACAAGCTGGTCGCGTTGGCCGGAGCCTTGGACAGCGAGCCAGAAACCGCAACAAAAAACCATACCACATACACCTCGAACTTGGTCGCCGACGATTTTGGGATGCGTGGTAATATCGCTCCAATCCTTATAAAACATGGTTGGACACTCAAGTTCGAAGGTGACCAACAACACTGGTATCGTCCCGGCAAAACCTTGGGCCAACAGTCGGCCACCTACAACGGCGAGGTGTTTTATGTATTCAGTAACAACGCCGAACCGTTCGAACCTCGCAAAGGCTACAGCCGGTTCGGTGTCTATGCCATGCTCGAACATGGTGGAGATTTTGCGGCGGCCACCCAGGCCCTTTCGGCCCAAGGTTATGGCCCGAGAGACGATGTCGATCTTTCGGGCCTGTTGGCCTCGTTGCCGCGACAGGATGGCGTCTCTCGCGATGTCAACATCGATACGGACGACGAAGACGACGATATCGAACCACTTTTTTCGATCCGTGCTGGCGACATCGAAATCAAGCCACCGCAATGGCTGTTGCGCGGCATGATCGAACAAGATTCGTTCGCTATGATCTTTGGTGAACCGGGGGCGGGGAAGAGCTTCGTTGCCATCGACTGGTCCTGTCGGATCGCGACCGGGATGCCTTGGCGTGGCCACCATGTCAAGCAAGGTGCCGTCTACTACCTCGCGGGAGAGGGACAGTCTGGAATCGGTAGGCGATTCCAAGCGTGGGCGCTCCACAATGGTGTCAACATCAAGGATAAGGATGTATTTGTCGTGCAGGCGATCTCCGCGACGAATGAAATCGATCAGCGACGACTCCATAAAATGGTCCGACTGCGCAAGCGAGAACCGACCATGATCGTGATTGATACCCTGGCACGTAACTTTGGCGAGGGGGATGAGAACTCTACCCAAGATATGAGCCGCTTTGTCGCGGCCTGTGACGCCATTCGAAACAAATATCAATGTACTCTGCTTGTCGTCCACCATAGCGGCCACAGCGACAAAGGGAGAGCCCGCGGTGCGATCGCGCTGAAGGCAGCACTTGACGCCGAGTATCAACTGGTGAAGAAAGGCAAGGATCTTCTCCTGACATCCACCAAGATGAAAGATGCCGAAATCCCTGCCCCATTGGCGATGGAGCTTGACAGTATCGATCTGCCTGGTGTGTTTGATGATTATGGCGAACAAGTCACTTCCGCAGCGGTAGAAATTATCGACGCCAACATTGAAGCCATTGTGTCGCAGGTTCAATCTGGTTCGCGCAGTAAGTGGCAGAAGACCGGGCTCGACATTGCCAACTCGATCAAGGCCACGGAAGGCACCGTAGAGATTCATAAGTGGCATGATGCGTGTGCTGCCGTCGGCATGCCTCGTGCGACACGGTACAGGGTTTTGGAGAAGCTCTGCTCTGGAGGATTGATTGCGGTCACAGAGGAAAGCATTGAGGTCTTGTAAACCAATCTCGGTCTCGTTGTCTCAATCTCATTTCCCTTAGAAAGGGAAATGAGATGAGACTGAGACAAGACGGAAGTGAGACTTGAGACACCAAAATGAGACTGACGCAAAGGCATGCAAGAAAGGAATTTACAAAAAGTGTCTCATTTCAAAAAAATTCAAATGAGACATGAGACAGATTGAAGTGAGACAGCGTGTCTCATTTCACAAATGCGCGTTCTTTTGGGTGGCGTAAACCCAGGCATTGACAAAAAACTTCCCACGGGTCCTCGGAAATAATTTAGGCAGGATAGGGGTTTTGAAGCGGACGCCTTATTAAGCAGAGTTTGTTTTGAGTGCATAAAATTTTTAACCACCATTTTGACTAGGAGCAAAAGATGGAAATTACCCAACGTGACATTTCGACCATCAAGCCGTACGAAAACAATCCCCGGCTCAACGACGATGCCGTGGACGCGGTGGCGGCATCGATCCGGGAGTTCGGGTTCCGGCAGCCCGTCGTGGTCGATGAGGATGGCGTGATCATTGTCGGACATACCCGGTACAAAGCGGCGTTGAAGCTGGGACTGGAAAAAGTGCCCGTCCATGTTGCCACCGACCTCTCGCCAGAGCAGGTAAAAGCATACCGTCTGGCCGACAACCGGACCGGGGAACTCGCCGAGTGGGACTGGGATCTTTTGAAGTTCGAGCTTGCCGATCTCCAAGGTGCCGACTTCGATCTCGGGCTGCTGGCCTTCAACGACGAGGAACTTACCCGGCTGCTCGAAGGGGATGCCAACCTGGCCGTCACCGAGGGGATGACCGATCCGGACGCGGTGCCAGAGCTGCCCGATGAAGCGGTCAGCGTTCGAGGAGAAATTTACCAACTCGGCAACCATCGTCTTATGTGCGGCGATTCGGCAAGCCCGAAAGATCTCGACCGTCTACTTGGGGGACAACCGATCCACCTTGCCAATACGGATCCGCCGTACAACGTAAAGGTCGAGCCACGCAGCAACAACGCGATCGCCGCTGGCTTGTCGAGTTTTCCGGCACAAGGGAACAAGGGGACGCATCACCAAAAGTTCGACGTCGAACGCCATCCAGAGAAGGCCAACGCGACGCATAAGAAGCTACGCCCGAAGGACCGTCCCCTGGAAAACGACTTCGTGAGCGACGAGGAGTTCGATCGGCTGCTCGACGGTTGGTTCGGCAACATCGCTCGCGTACTGCTCCCCGGCCATGGGTTCTACATCTGGGGTGGGTATGCCAACTGCGCGAACTACCCGCCGGTTCTCAAAAAGTACGAGCTTTATTTTTCGCAGGCGATCATCTGGAACAAACTCCATCCGGTACTAACCCGCAAAGATTTTATGGGAGCGCATGAGTGGTGTTTCTACGGTTGGCGATCGGGAGCGGCCCATCGGTTCTTCGGGCCGAACAATGCTCGGGATCTTTGGGAAGTCAAAAAAGTCAATCCGCAGTCGATGATTCACCTTACCGAAAAGCCGGTTGAGCTGGCGGTCATGGCGATCCAATACTCGTCGAAGCAGGGCGAGAATGTTTTGGACCTTTTCGGCGGGAGCGGCTCGACCTTGATCGGGTGTGAGCAGACCGGCCGTAACGCCTTCCTGATGGAGATCGACCCGTTGTATTGCGACGTGATCCGCCAACGTTGGGCCGAGTTCGTCCACGGAGAGAACTGCGATTGGCAATCGTTGACGCCTGTCGTGGAAAGTGTGGCCGCCACGGCCAACAAAGAAACCCCGGTCGAGGCCGGGGTATAGCGGGGATGTTTGGCAGGGCTACTCAGCCAGCTCGAATTTTCCCCGCTCTTCACTTCGCTGGAAGCGGCTGTCGTCGCCCCGCTTGGCGATCTCGCGGATGATGCTCGAGTAGAGCGTATTCGCCGGCGTCTTGCCGGAACCCGGTTTCCAGAAGTTCTGCTCGATGGCCGCCTCGACGATCTCGTGGCAGCCCATCGGGCGGTCTTCTGTTTCGAGTACCTGAGCCGCCACATCAAGCAGCGAGGTTTTTTTGCCGGAGGTTTTTGGGGACTTTTTGGGCGGTCGCTTCGTCGCGGGCTTGGCTTTCGCCGCCTTACTTGCCTCCTCGACATAGTCGGGCTCCGAAGTTTCAGACAGCGTAAGTCGTGAGGCGTCGCGGATGATCATTTCCTTCCCGGTCTTGGTACTCCGCACGAGCCAGCCGCCTTTGAGGCTGTCGTCCTCGGCGATCAGCGTTACCAGCATGGTGTTGCGGCCCACTTTGCATTGACATAAGTCGTTCGGCTTGAGTTCTTGAGTTTTCGTTTTCGACATGGATTTGTCCTTTCGGGGGTTGAGGTTAGTTACGGTCGTCGAGGCCAGTGAGTCGCAAAGCGTTTTTTAGCTGCTCGATTTCCGCGTCAATAAGATTGGCGCGAGCCTTGTTGATTGAGAGTTCCGCGTTTGCGTCGCAGATCGCGGCGTTGGTGCTCGCGAGTTTTAGACGGAGGCTATCGATATGCTCGTGGATCCGTTTGGCAAGCTTCCCGTCGGTATTCATGTTTTTCTCCGTTGTTCGGTGGTTTAGTTATGAAGTTCGTTTCCGTATACAAGTTCCGCCAGGTTAGCGGCCAGGTATTCGACGATGTCGTTGGCCAGGCCGGTACGTGCCGCGCAATCTTCGCCGCGATCGAAGATGTAAGCTGTCTTTTTCGTGTCGATTTCCTGGAGCCAGAGCTTCGAGATGCGACTTTGCCCAAGTTCATACGATTCGCTCTCGGCGTGTTCGGGAAAGACCAGGGCCTCGAATCGATGCCCGTTGATCGTCCCGATAGCCCACTTGCCGCCCATACCTCGGCTTTTGAGTTTTGTGATCCGAAGGTCGTCGCCAATCGTTTGCTTTTTTGTTTTGCGTGTCATGGTTTTATCCTTGTTTTACCGTGGTTTTGTGATTCATGGTTCGTTTCAACACGTGACATTAAGCCATGACATTCAGAACACATCAAGCGAATTATCCAAAAGTTTCGCATGAATCCGGAAAGTTTTTCACAAGTTACAAAAGGTGCCAAGATGGCCAAAGAACCGCTAAAAATTACCGCTATTCAGCAAGACCAGCTGCTTGAAATACTTCGCAAATCCGGTTCGCGGGAAGTTTCTGCGGAAACGATCGCCACCGACATTGCGGCCGGGGCGCCGGTCGCCGACGACGGAACCATCAACATGATCGAATACGCCGCATGGCTTTTGAAGGAGGCAAGTCGTGGAATATAACCCAACCAAACTTCGTCCGGCCGAACTGGTCCAGATGCTCAACTCGTTCCCGCACCTGGGGACGGTAACCGACAACACCAAGATCTTTCGGCACCGCCAACAGGCCGGGTTCCGCATCTCGGCCGACGGCAAGAAGGTCAATTTCTTCAAGTACTTGGCATGGCTCGTGGATGAGCGGCAACGATCGTTATGTGATCCTGGTCCGCGTGATTACGAAGCGGCCAAGGAAGCGGCACGCGCCCGAAACGCTGCACTGTCGCAGGCGGGTCGCGATATCGGCGAGTTGCCCGCGATCGCTGATCCGGAACGCTATGAGGCATGTCGATACGACTTCCGGCTGTTTTGCGAGAGCTATTTTCCGCTGACGTTCAGCCTTGAATGGTCGGAGGACCATCTGCGGGTGATCGCGAAGATCGAGCAGGCGGTTCTGCATGGCGGACTCTTCGCGATGGCGATGCCGCGAGGGAGTGGTAAGTCGACCCTTGCCGAAGTTGCCTGCCTCTGGGCGTTGGTCTACGGGCACCGTGATTTCGTAACGCTGATCGGTTCTGACGAGGGACATGCATTGAGCATGCTTGACTCGATCAAGGCGGAACTCGAATCGAACGAGCGGTTGTTAGAGGATTTTCCGGCGGTCTGTTATCCGATCCATTGTCTCGAGGGGATCGCGAACCGGTGCAGCGGCCAGCTGTACCGAGGAGAACGTACCCAGATCAGCTGGACGGCGAGCGAAGTCGTTCTGCCGACGATCAAGGGCTCGCCCGCATCGGGAGCCATCATCCGTGTGGCTGGCATCACCGGCCGGATCCGGGGGATGAAGTTCAAGAAGCCTGACGGGCAGTCGGTGCGGCCGAGCCTCGTTATCCTCGACGATCCTCAGACCGACGAGTCGGCCCGATCGCTAAGCCAGTGTGCGAACCGTGAGCGGATCCTCGCCGGGGCGGTCCTTGGTCTGGCCGGTCCCGGCAAAAAAATCAGCGGGATCATGCCCTGCACGGTGATCCGGCCCGGCGATATGGCCGACCGGATCCTCGACATCGAAAAACATCCCGAGTGGCAGGGGGAGCGTACCAAGATGGTTTATGCGTTCCCTTCGAACGAAAAACTCTGGGATCGTTATACCGAGATTCGTGCCGATTCCTTGCGGGAGCATGGTGATCTCCGTGACGCGACCGCGTTTTATGAGGCAAACCGCGAGGCGATGGACGAGGGAGCCCATATCGCGTGGCCCGCCCGATTTAATCACGACGAACTGTCGGCCGTCCAGCATGCGGTGAATCTGCGTCTACAGAACGAGGCTGCGTTCTGGGCCGAGTACCAAAACGAACCGTTGCCGGAAAATGTCGGCGAGGACGAGCAGCTTACCGTCGACGAAATCGCTCAAAAGCTCAACGGCCACAAGTTGGGAGAGATCCCGATCGGGTGCAACCATCTTACCATGTTTGTCGACGTTCAGGGTAAACTTCTGTTCTACGTCGTTACGGCCTGGGAGTCGGACTTTACCGGCTACGTCGTCGACTACGGCGCCTACCCCGACCAACGTCGTCGGTACTTCAGCCTGCGTGACGCCCGTCCGACACTGCTCGACGCCAAACCGGGCGCCGGCTTGGAAGGTTCCATCTATGCCGGCCTCGAGGCATTGACCGACAAATACCTGGTTCGCGAATGGCGGCGGGATGACGGCGCGATGATGAAGATCGAACGGTGTTTGATCGACGCGAACTGGGGCACGTCCACCGACGTCGTCTATCAATTCTGCCGGCAGTCGGCCCATGCCGCCGTGTTATACCCGTCGCACGGCCGGTACGTCGGGGCGTCGAGCACGCCGTTCGACGAATACAAACGCAAGCGTGGCGATCGTGTGGGCCACAACTGGCGGATCCCCAACGTCCATGGAAAACGTGCGATCCGGCACGTTTTGTACGACACCAACTACTGGAAATCCTTCATCCACGCTCGGCTTGCCGTCCCGATGGGGGACCATGGTTGTTTATCCCTCTTCGGACGTGACCCGGTCGCCCATCAATTGTTCGCCGAACATCTTGTCGCCGAGTTCCGCGTCAAAACCTCGGGCCGTGGCCGTACCGTCGACGAATGGAAGCTCCGTCCCGACGCTCATGACAACCATTGGTTTGACGGCTTGGTCGGTTGCGCAGTCGCTGCCAGCATCCAGGGCGTAGTATTGCCCGGCACGCAGGAAGTAGCCCATCTTGCCCAAAAACGCTTAAAGCTTTCTGACATTAAACGAACACCCCGTCGATGAGCTGTGGATAAAAAATTTTCTTGAAAAAGTCTGAATTTTTCCGACACTTTGCCTTTGCGCCGGGTAAGAAAGGAACAAGCAGCCAACACTTTTTTGAGAGAGTCACATGTCGGACGCACTTCAACAATCGATCGAAGAAAACGCCGCCGCTCCGAAGCGGGCGCGTGGTGATTCTGGCGAGGTGGAACAACATCCCTTGACGGACCAGATCGAGGCGGCCCGATTCTTGGCTTCGCAAAAGGCGGTCAGCGGCAAAGGACTGGGTGTGAAGGTTAGCAAAATGGTTTCACCGGGGGCGTAACGACGTGGCAAGCATTTTCAGCAAATTATTCGGGCGCTCCGAGCAACGAACCAGCTTGATTCGAACCACCTGGCGGAAGCCTTGGTTCCTGAATGCCCGTTTCGACGCCGCGCAGACCACCAATGACAACCAAAAGCACTGGGCGGCAGCGGACGGGTTTTCGGCCGATATGGCGGCCTCGCCCGAAGTACGCCGAGCCTTGCGCGAGCGGGCACGCTACGAGGTGGCCAATAATTCCTACGCTCGCGGTATCGTGCTGACGATCGCCAACGACACGATCGGCACCGGGCCTCGGTTGCAGATGTTGACCGAGGATCCCGAGTTGAACCGCCAGATCGAGCGAGACTTTACCGCCTGGGCCGTGGCGGTCGGCCTGAGCGAAAAACTCCGCACGATGCGGATGGCCAGGTGTCAGGACGGCGAGTCGTTCGCGATGCTGGTCTCGAATCCGAAGGTCGATCACGAGATCAAAATGGATATCCAGCTGATCGAGGCGGATCGGGTGTCGGGCGATTCATCGTTCCACGAAAAAGATGACGAAGTCGACGGCATCCAACTCGATCGATTCGGCAACCCGACCCACTATCGCGTTTTGAGATACCACCCGGGCGGCGACCATTTTGTACTTGGCAACCAGGTCAGCTACATCCCGGCCAGTGCGATGATCCACACGTTTCGCTCGGATCGACCGGAGTTGCATCGCGGTATTCCTGAGATCACGCCCGCGTTGCCGTTGTTCGCCCAACTGCGACGGTTCACGTTGGCGGTTCTCACGGCGGCCGAGTCGGCGGCGAACTTTGCCGGGGTTTTGTATACCGACGCCCCGGCCGGCGGCGAAGCGGATGCGGTCGAGCCGATGGACCTGATCGAATTGGAACGGAACATGCTCCTGACGATGCCCGGCGGTTGGAAGATGGGCCAGCTCCACCCCGAGCAACCGGCAACGACCTATGCCGAGTTCAAACGCGAGGTGCTTAACGAAATTGCCCGCTGTTTGAACATGCCGTTCAACATCGCGGCGGGCAACTCGGCCGGATACAACTACGCGAGCGGTCGGCTCGACCATCAGACCTATTACAAATCGATCCGTGTTGACCAGGCGTTTATCGCGACATGCGTTCTGGATCGAATCCTGGCCACTTGGCTTCGCGAGTATGACCTTACGCATGGCGTCTACCTCGATTCGACCGCACATCAGTGGTTCTGGGACGGCATCGAGCATGTCGACCCGAGCAAGGAGGCGGCCGCTCAAGAGACCAAGCTGAAAAACGGCACCACCACCCTCGCTTACGAATACGCACGGCAGGGCCGGGATTGGGAAGAGGAACTCCATCAGCTTGCCCGCGAGAAAAAACTCAAACAAGAACTTGGCTTGGAGGAAGCGTCCAAGCCTAATACGAAAGGACAAAACGATAATGGATGAATTCCTTCTGATCGAAGCGGCCGGTGAAAGCTCGACCTCCAATCCCCGCGTTATCGGGCTTGCCTATTCCGGCGGGAAGATGCGGTTGCCGGGCTGGAAGAATCCGGTCGTGGTCGATCTGGCTGGTCTGATGGTGCCGGAGAGTGTGCCGCTGCTGACCAACCATGAGAACCGGACCACGTCTCGTGTCGGCATGGTTACTGCGAAGATCGAAGAAAACACGCTGGCGATCGAAGGGGAAATCACCTCATCCAGTGGAACCGCGACCGGCATCGTCGAGCAGGCCAAGGCGGGCGCCGACTGGCAGCTTTCGATCGGGGCCGAAGTGGTCGAGGCCGAGGTGGTCAGTAAGGGAACCCGCACGATCAACGGTCAGGAACATCAAGCTCCTTTTATTCACATCAAAGCGGCTCGGCTGCGGGAGGTCTCGGTCGTCGCTGTCGGTGCCGACGCGACCACCCGGATGCAAGTCGCCGCATCCTTTATTCTTTCCGGAGAGGAACCTATGAGTCAAGAAAATCAAGCCGCCTCCACTACCGAGGCAACTACTACCCAAACTACTGTTACGGCAGCGGCCGAGACGATCAATACCGAAACCGATCTGATCGCACGAACGATTGCCGACGAGCGAAATCGTGTCACGGCGATCCAAAAAATCTGTGCGGGCGAGTACGACAAGATCGAGTCGGAGGCGATCTCTGCCGGCTGGTCGGCCGAGCGAACGAGTACCGCCGTCTTGCAGGCGATCCAAGATGCCCGCCCGAAAGCGGACGTCAATATCATCGTCAAACGCCAGCCCGAGGGTGCCGAGATGAAAAACACTCTGGAAGCGGCCCTTTGTTTCCGTGCCGGCCTTTCGGGCAACGATCTTCTTTCCGATTATGGCGAACGAGTCGTCGACGCGGCCAATCGGATCCGAGCAACGTCGCTCTACGATGTTTTCTGCTCCTGCATCCGCCTGGAAGGAATGGCCGTTCCGACAGGAAGTGATACCGAAATGATCCAGGCCGCATTTTCGACGGTCTCTCTGCCGGGCATTTTATCGAACGTCGCCAACAAGCGTCTCTTGAAGGCGTTCCTCTCGCAACCGCTCGTGGCAACGCGACTTTGTTCGGAAGGCGACCTGAACGATTTCAAGGAAAACGAACGATTCCGGCTGACCGATGTCGGCGATCTTGAACCGGTCGCGGCCGACGGCGAGATCAAGGACGGTGGGGTTCGCGAGGACAAGGCGACAAACCAGCTCGACACGTACGGCAAAAAGTTCGTGCTGACGCGGAAGATGATCATCAACGACGATCTCGGCGCGTTCATGAAGTTCCCGACCTCGATGGGCAACCGGGCGGCTCGTTTGATCGACCAGCTCTTCTTCGTGCGGTTGCTGGCCAACCCGACGCAGGGAGACGGCAAAAAGCTCTTCCACACG
>JASFHG010000022.1:0-14795 GCA_050123355.1 Planctomycetia bacterium | reverse complement strand
AGCCCCCACGCGATCAGGCTATCCATCAGCGTGTTGACCTGCGTCACGGCCAGGCCGAGCACCATCGGGCCCATCGATCGAAGCACTTCGACCAGTGCCCCTCGTCCGGCCGCCCAGTTGAAATCGAAGCGAAAACCGCGACCGAACAGGACAGGCACCTGGATCCCAAGTTGCAAGACCCCCGCGACGATCACGCAGACCGCGATCACATAGGCCTGGGCTTCCGGGCTGGTGAAGTGGGGGCAGATGAACCATACGCCGATCAGCCAGCAGATGTTCAACAGCGTCGGTGCCAGTGCCGGGATGGCAAAGTGCGAGAGGGTGTGCAGCGTCGCGGCGACCTGCGCGGCCAGGCAGATAAAGAGCATGTAGGGGAGCATCACGGCCGTCAGCCCGATCAGCAGGTGCATGCCCGGCACGTCACCCCAGATAAGCAGGATCAGCCCACAGATTCCTTCCCCGATCAGGACCAAGATGGTTAAAAACAGGGCCAGACAGGTAAGCAGCACACTGGCCAGTTGCCAGGCGTGGCGACGGTCCCGCTCCAGCAGTCGGGTCATGACGGGCAAGTAGCTTGCCGAGAGCGCTCCTTCGGCGAAGAGCTTGCGGAAGAGGTTCGGGATCCTCAGCGCGACGACCAGCGAGTCCATTACCCCGCCGCACGTAAGGCCGAACAAGGCCGCGGTCGCCACGTCACGAATCAGCCCCAACGAGCGGCTCGCCAGCGTCCCCAGCCCGGTAACACTGGCTCCGGCAATCAGTGGATGTCGTTTGGAATTTTCCATGTCTTCTTAGCCGTCGAGCTTGCTCGTCGTTTGAATATACAATTCCCGCACGAACAAATCGTTCTAAGCGACGAGCAAGCTCGACGGCTAAAGGGAACGGTTTTGAAAAACTTTCGTGACGAAGGCCCCACTATAGCACAAAAGGACAGGAGAAGCCATGCACCTATTGCCGAGGCGGTAGCTTCTTCTGTCCTTTGGTTGTCTGTCCTCTGTCCTCTGTCTTCTGTCCTCTTTCCTCTTTCCTACCAAACCAGCTCCAAGCCCATGCTGAGCGATTGCATCATGATGGCACCGTTGTGGTTGATTCGGGCCGGAGCGTTGGCGATGGGGATGAACTGTTCAGGAGCCAGGGCGACGCCATGGACCCAACTCAGATCGTACGCAAGGTTGAACGTCATGTTTCGTCGCAGTTGATAAGAGGTCGAAAATCCAAGCTCGGCGATACTGGCGAGGTCTCGCGATCGGACCAGGGTTTGGAAGTCGACATCGGTGGTGGCCCAGGGGTCACCCGTGGAGGCGGCGTCTCCGCCATAAGCTCCCCACGATCGTGCTCGTGTGTGTTGATCGGCGAAGTTGATGAACACACCGGCCTTGACGTCCGCACCAAATCGCCATGGGCCTTTTTGATGCATGCAGTCCATGCCGAGCTGGAGTCCGAACAGGTCGTTTCGGGTTCGAGTGATATATTGACCACCGACATCTGCCGTATAGTCGGGGGCTGCGGTTCTGACGACATCAATCGTTCCCGAGCTGAGGAATGAAAAATATTCGTCCAGCGAGACACCGCGTGCACCGAGCAGGTAGGAGCAGTACCAGCCTTCTTGGGCTTCACGGGTCCACATGGCGTTTTTATGCATGATCAAGCGGTCGGCTTGTCGACGCGGCTTGATGCGGAGATTCAATTCGAAGTTGTCCCAGCGAGAATGGTACTCGAGTTCATGAGTGTCCACTCGGTTAAAACCGGAAACGTTACTGAACGCGGAGTTGGAACCGCCAAACGGGCTGAACAAGTTCCCGGAGGTGGTTGTGATGGTCGCCGTCTCGGTTTCTGTCTCGTTGGACAGTTCCAGACTACTGTTGGTTGCATGGACCGGGAAAGCGGAACTCCAGTTGTTCAAACCATAGTAAGTGAATTCGATGAACTGGTCTCGGTTGTCGGCGTCTCGTCCCAGATATTTTCCGATCGTGATGTCGTAGCCCGCCGAGGGTTCCATCTTCAAGCTTCCGCTTTTTCCCTCATACCGGAAAAGGGCGGTTCGTCCAACGACGTCAAGGTAAGGATCGTAAAGCTGGCTATAAATTCGCCCGCGAGCGGTCGGATGGTACATGATCCGAACTTTTTGATCGACATACCAATTCTTGGGGCACCAATAGCCGCGGCCGGTTCGCTGATCGCAGGGACCCATCGCGGGCGCGGGTTCCGGACCGGGAGCCGGGTAAAGCGTCTCGGGATTCTTCGGATCCCACTGGTTATAGCTTGCCGGATCGTAAGAGTTTTGAGCCGAGGTGGTTGCCCCCGGTACGTACGCGCCCTCTTGGGTAACGTTGTAGGTGTACTCTTGGCCAGATCCAGCCGGAACCGGTGCCGTCGGTCCTGTCATGATCTGTTCCTGAGCCATCGCTGGGAGGCAACTCAAAAAGACGAATAGGCAAATTGTTGTAGTCGAAAATCTCATAGCCATTTCCACTGGGGGGTTTTTCTGGATGACGTCGCGGATTTTCCGCGTGCCGTCAGGCTTTCATGGATCGATGTTGCCCTCGGCCGAGAACCCTTTTTCTCGATAACCGCAGACAGCATACAGGTATCCATACCCGCTAAGGATATGTTACACAGTCCGTAATCGGCTGTTTCTAATCGCTACAATAGAAATAATCGTTAAATTCCATAAAGAGACCGCGATCAGGAGACTTTACGTGACAGAAAAAGCTTTTGTATTTCTCCTTCTCTTCCCTAATTCTCTATATTGACGCCTTCTTATAGGTCAGGGCCAGCCTGACAGAGTGCTGACCCTGCGGCATCATCCTTAGTGGTTTGGCGGATTTTCCGGAACGCTTCGTCAGGGCAAGCCCTGACCTACCTAGAAGTTAGCTGTCCAACGAGACAGGCTCCAGCTCGTCCGATTTCAGGTGGTGCCGAGGCTCCTCCAGGCCGAGCGAAAGGGCGGCTGCACATAATATAAGGATGGAGGAGAGGAAAAAGACCGGGCTGAACCCGAACAGGTCGATCAAAAGACCCACCAGGGGTGAAAATAGGAAAGGAAACGCCCCGACCAGGATGACCGTGCTCAGGTAGCGGGCATGCTGGTCCGGCTCGCAGATTTCGAGCGTGTAATTCGTGGTTGCTCGGATCCCGAGCGGGGCGACGCCCATGGCGACATAGACCAGGAAGAAAAGCCGCCCTCCCCACAGACTCGGCAGCGCGGCGATTCCGACCGCCAGCAGCGGGGCGATCGTCCCGGCGATGATTAACAGTTGCAACGTGATCCGATACCCTCGCCGATCGGCCAGTCGTCCGACCAAGATGCTCAGGCAACCGACACTCGCACTCTGGACCACAACCCAAATCGCCAGATGCCCACCCGCTAGATGCCCGTCCGCCAGCCCGAGTATTTCATGCCCGAAGGCCTGATAGTGGGGGAAGAGGAGCATGCCCGAGTTGGCCAGTATGATGACCAGGATCAGGCGTCTGAGGTTGGCGTTGGCACGCAGGACCCCGATTATTTCGCGGATCGTGCCGTCGGTCTCTCTTTTCTCCGACCGGATCGTGTCGGGCCGTTCCTTGACCAGCAGGACCAGCAGGGCGGAGACGAACATGCAAACCGCGACCATCGCGAAGATCCGATCGAACGCCGGCGGATGACCGGGATCGGTCTTGAGCCAGCCGGGCATGAGCCAGAGCGTGGCGATGATCGCCGGAATGGTCCCGAAAAACGAGGAGATCCAGAGCAGCCGTCCGCGTCGTGTCGGCCGGATCAGTTTCCCTTGCAGGGTCCCGAACGAGAGGTTGTTCAGACCGCCAAAGACAAAAAACAGGAAGTAAAGGAACAGAAAGAGCCAGCCGAGCCACCAGGAATAGTTGCCTGCGACAAAATAATTGACGATCGCCAAGACCCCGAACGGAAGGCTCATCCCGACGATCACCACGGCGAACGCCCATTTCTTTTTCGGGACGCTTTTCAGGTGAGAGACCAGAAAAAGCTGGGGGATGCTCTGGCCCAGTCGATTCAAGACCGGCAGAAAACCACGCATCCAGCCGGCACCGGAGACCGCGTCCAAAAAGGCGGGCACGATAACCGTTTCCGTCTTGAACATCCAACCGATCCGGAACAGAACCTGATTCAGCGCAAGGAACACAAGGTTATGTGTCTCGTGTGGCGCGATCGGTTCGTCGGCAGCGGTTCCATTCGGACGGGAGGGAGGGTCCGTATTCGGTGGGCGTGTAGGTGAGGACATTATTTCTATTATATCTGCATCGGAAATGTTTGAAAGTGTGAAGTCTCAAAAAACCCAAACGCTTTTCTGCCATGACATTAGCAACCCTTTTGTGTATGACAGATACCCCCTTGAAAACCACACAACCTGTATAACCGAATCTTTCAACGACGGCTGGACAGTTTTATTGAGAAACCCCTGCCGTATACCCCCCGGACCCTGAAATCAAACGTTAAGATTTTATTGGTACCGGTCTGGAATGACCGAAACGCCTCAACATAAGGCCAATATTACTCGAATTTATTGGCTCTTTGGGGGAGATCCATGCGGATTTTTGATTCTGGCGATGTCGGCCTTGCCGATATGGTTGGTAGGACAGTATTTGCATGCAGACAAGATATTGCTTGAGTTTTTATTGATAGCTGCATTTTAAATGATCCTTACGCGGTCGCAAAATGCGGCCGTACCGGCCGGATTTTGCTGGTTTTCTGGCTTCAGAACGATCATTAGAAATGCAGCGGTCAATAGTATCGATAGAAAAATTTGGCATAAAAAATCGTTTGAGGCGGGAAGAGGAAATCGAACATAATGAGTCAGACTCCGGAAGGAATCAATCAGGAAGTCGCCGAAGAGGCCCGAAAGAAGCGGGTTCTTATTGTCGATGATGATTTGGCCGTATGCCGACTCTTGCTCCACGTCCTTGGGAAAGAGTACGAGGTCGAATCGGCCAACGACGGTATCGAAGCACTGGAGAAAGTACAGACCTTCAAGCCGGAAGTCGTCTTGCTCGATATTCTTCTGCCCTGTATCGACGGTTATGAAACGTGTCGGCGTTTACGCGTGCTCCCCGATGCACCGCAGGACGTGCATATTATCTTTGCTTCGGTGAAGTCTTCGAAAGAAGAGCAGATGCACGCCTATCAGTGTGGCGGCGACGATTATGTCGTCAAACCGTTCGATATCCCCGAGCTGCTCTCCCGCATCAAGCTCCATTTCCGTCTGCGAGATGCACTCGCGACGGTCGAGGAAGTTCAGACCGAAATCGAGGAACAAAAGTCCGAGGCCAAGCGACGGGTCGAGATACAGCAACGCCAGTTGATCGAGACCCAAAGTATCGCGATGTATACGTTGGCCAAGATCGCCGAATGTCGCGACACCGATACCGGCGACCACCTCTTCCGCATGCGTGATTATGCCCAGGTGATTGCCAAGCAGTTGCAAAATGACAGTGAATATTCCTACCTGGTCGACCAACAGTTTCTCGAAGACCTCTATCGATCGAGTCCCCTGCACGATATCGGCAAGGTCGCCGTTCCCGACGCGATCCTGTTGAAGCCGGGCCGACTCACGCCGGAGGAATTCAAGCGTATCCAAGAACACTCGGTCGTGGGTGGCCAGATCCTCGATGAAGCGGTCTGGCAGTCCAACGGTGGCCAGTTCCTCGCCATGGCGGCCTCGATCGCACGCTTCCACCACGAATGTTTCGACGGGAACGGCTACCCCAGCGGCCTGAAGGGGATCCACATCCCGCTCTCCGCCCGTATTGTCGCCGTGGCCGACGTCTACGACGCCCTGACCTCCGAACGGCCCTACAAATCGGCCTACCCGCCGTCGAAGGCCTATAAGATGATCATCGAGAAATCGGGCACCCAGTTCGACCCGGTCATCGTCAAGGCGTTCCAGGATGCCTTCGACGACATTCTTCGGACCCAACAGAAGTACCAAGAGACCCTCTCCGACGAAGAGGTCCGCGGCGAGATGCTCGTCGCCGCCACCGGCGAGATGTAAAGAGCAGGGCATAATGAAAAGGGGACTTTCTACTTTTGCCCGGCAAAAGTCGAGTGTCCCCTTTTTTTCTCGGAATGTAGGCCCGATCGAGATCGGGCTTGAACGATGGTTGCCAAATGCAGGATCGTGATCCGACCTACCGTCTTATTTCTTCCGTCGTCGCAGCAGCACGAGTGCGCCAAGCCCCAACAGCAAGGCAAAGGTGCCCGGCTCGGGTACGGTGGGCACGATGCGAACCACAAGATCCGTAATGGCACTTTCGCTCAGGCAGACATCGTAGAGACGGAAGTCGTCCATGCTGAAAGTACCATATTCATTCCCGTCGCCGCCGCCGAGGAAGAAATATGAGCCCGATTCACTCCAGAGATCATTTCGGGTATCCACCAACACGCCGTTGAGGAACAGTTGATAGTTGCACTCGATCCCGTTTTCTTCCTTGACCCAGCGGAAGGCATAGTGGTTCCATTCACCAAGACCGCCGAAGCCGTTTTCGTTGCCGTTTGGTTCTTCGGGATCTGGATTGACATAGACGGAACCGCTGTCAATTCTCGCTTTATATCGATCGGCTCTGGCCGGGTCGTCGCCATAAATCCACATTTCCCAATCGTTCGCATCTTCCGAACAATTGAAAATGGTATTGTAGTTGTAAGACTGATCTTCTCGAAGCCAGAAGGCGATTGTTCCCGATTCGAGATAAGAAACGGGGTTAGGTATGACCACTCGGTCACCACCCGTCATGATGCTATCACCGTTGTTTAGTTTGAGGTACTGACCAAGTATGGGAAAGCCCCCCGATGTTTCATAGCTCAGGTTCGTACCGGGGCCATCATTGGAACCATCCCCGAAGAAACCATATAATCCAGAATTTTCCAAATTGCCTTCAAACTGATAGTGAATGATCGGGTTTGCGGAATCGACACCGCCGAAGGGGTCGACAAACGTTCCGCTGCTCTCCGGGTTGGCTGCCAGGACGGGCACACCGTCACCACCGTTGTAGAGGTACGAAACTTCATCCGCCGCAAGGGCCCGCCCCCAAACCGCCACTTCGTCGATACCGCCATTGAAAGCACCGTAATAAAACGTTGGATCAGAATTATTTCTCAATGTACCACCAATAGACAAATGCTGTCCGGTCCGGATGTTGTTCATAATAGTATTTTCAAGGAGAGCAGTTGCCACTTCGGCACCATTGACATACATGCGACCTACCGTAAGGCCGTTATAGGTTCCCGTGGAATCATAGGTCGTTACGACATGTACCCAAGTATTGTTATTGACACTGTCGGTGACAAGCGTTTCGAAATCGAAGCTCGAGCCCCATCGGAACGCGGTACCGCTGACATCCACGGCCTTGGTACGTACTCGACCACTTTTTTCGAACATCAGAACATAATCGTCGGCTTGCGAATCGAAGAGCCCGATAAACGTTTCATTGTAATCGACCGCGAGCTTGTCGAATCGCATCCACATCGAGATGGTAAATTGGTCGGACACCTGGAGTGACGGTTGGACTCCGATATCCGCGGCGGTTTCCGTGCCGGTTCCCGAAATGGAATCCCAATCGCCATTGAACTGAACATAGTTTCCCATGCCGGTCATGCCATCGGTAGAGCTGAAACCGCTGCCGGTCAGCGCCATCCCAGGGGTAAAAGTCGCATTGTTGTTGTTCACCCCGCCCGAATCGTAAGCGGTGCTGCCGGTGGTCTCATCAAAACTCCAAACGGAAATGAGATTGTCCTGAAGATAGGGAGCGGCGGTTGTCGGCACGGCGACGGCTGCCACGATCAAAAGAGCCATTGTTTTCGTAAAAAGCTTCATCGGTGAACGCTTCCTTATTTTGCCGGAAAACTCTGTGACGGAAGATACAATGATTGTCTGTGAGTTTTCAATCTACCGGTCCCCACACCCAAAGTCAAATAGGTTCGCGACAATTATCAAAAACCGCCGTCCGTAGAGGGGAGAGGTGGTCGGATAAGGCAAAGATTACCGCCAAAAAGGCATAGACATAGACAGACTAGACGCCCTCCGGTGAATATCCATTCAGTAGCTCGTTGCTAATATTGGACGTAAAAAAGGGGGCATTCTTGCTCTGTAGAAAAGCTCGATTTTTAAAACTTTCATCTTTTGGTCCAATAAAGAAAGAAACCACGGAACACACGGAAAGAATTTTAAAAATCCTACTTTTTCCGTGTGTTCCGTGTATTCCGTGGTTTTAAAAAGGACCTCAAAAAACAGCTCTTCTACAGAGCAGGACATTCTGCTTTATGCACTACTGCGCCGATTAGTCGGCGTACTCGACGACGATTACCGAGTCGGTCGGGTCGGGGGCTTTGCTCGGCAGGGAGACGCGGAATCCGTTGTCGAGTTGCTTGACCTCGAGCGGCGCGGCGGCCTTGTCGGCCAGGAGGTAGGCTTTTTTGATTTTTTGGGTGATGCCCGTCACGGTCACCTGTTGGTCCTTGGGCCAGTCGAACACGTGCAGATAAAGTTTGTCCGGCTTGGCCGTGATGCGTCCCCATTTGGGCGCCTCTTCCAGCGGGCTTGCCGCCGTGTCATAGATCGACTCGCTATTGACGTCCATCCATTTACCGACCTCCTTCAGGATGCGGATCGAGTCGTCGGGGATGCGTCCTTCGGCGGTCGGGCCGACGTTCAGCAGGAAGTTTCCGCCCTTGCTGCAGATGTCGACCAGCTTTTGAATCACTTCCGGCGATTCTTTCCATTCCTTATCATGCTTGTTATAACCCCAGTGGCGGTTGAGCGTCATGCACACTTCGAACGCGGTTTCCTGCTTCTCGCCCGGGATCCGCTGCTCCGGCGTACCATAATCTCCGCCGATTTCGAGGCGATTGTTGACAAGACATTTCGGTTGAATCTCATGGATCATATCGAGGAGGGCGGTCGCGTGCAGCAGTTTGACGCGATCGACGCCCTTGAAGGAACCGCCGCCATCGAACCACATGATCCCGACCGGCCCGTAGTTCGTGAGAAGCTCACGCACCTGACCCTGCATGTATTCGACGTATTTGTCCATGTCGGCCTTGGGATTCGGATTGCCATGGTATCCCTTCTGCGAATACTTCGCCGGAAATTCGGGATGGTGCCAGTCGACCACGGAATAATAGAAGCAAAACGTCAGGCCGTTTTCCACACAAGCCTTGACCAGGTCTTTCATCGGGTCGCGTTTGTACGGCGACCCCTTGACGATGTTGTAGTCCGTCAGCTTGGTATCGTACATGCAAAAACCGTCGTGATGTTTCGCGGTGATGACCATGTACTTCATGCCTGCCTCTTTGGCCAGCTTCGCCCACGCTTCGGCATCGAATTTGACCGGGTTGAATTGCTTGGCGAACTTCTCGTATTCACCGGACGAGAACTTCATGTTTTTCATGATCCATTCGGCTTGGTTCTTATTGCCTTTCCACTCGCCGGCAGGCACGGAATAGACGCCCCAGTGGATGAACATGCCGAATTTCGCCTTGTGGAACCACTCCATACGGTCCTTGCCGTCCTTGCCGTCTTCGGCCCGCAGCGTGGTGACGCACAAGCTTGTCAGAATCAGTGTAACGAGGATCCAAAGTCTGCTGCGTTTCATTCTCATGATGTCAATTCCCTTTTTAAAAATTTTGTAGGTCAGGGCTTGCCCTGACGCAATCCGGTTTGTGTTTTCTTCACGCCGAAGGTATACACCGGCCACTTGCCCGAGTAGTCCTTCTTGCGTTTTTTCATATTATAGGTAGCGGCCATCCATTGCACTGCGGATTGAAAGCCGTCGATGAATCCTTTCGTGGCGGAGTCGTTATTTCCGTCGGTGGGCAATTTAGTCACCGATTTGATTTTCCAGTCGGTCAGCCCGTCGCCCGATTCCCATACCGTGGTGCGTTTGTTGCTGCCGGAAAGTATGACGTAGGTGCCTTGATCGGTACGTTGATAGTCGTAGAGCTTCCCGTCGATTTTGATTTCGCTCGTCGCCCAAGCGTTTTGCTTCCAGTGCGCGACGTAGTTCTTTCCATGCAAAGTATAGAGCACGCTGACGCTCCCGTCGGGCAAGACCTCGGGGAACGTGGTGTATCCGAACAGCCGCGAGTTGGGATCCTTCGTGTCGTTGATGACGCAATCGTCGTATATTTCTCCCAGATCGACCGTCGAACCCAGGTCCTTGCCGCCTGCCGCGTACATTTTCTGGTTCTCGCAATTGAAATAGGCGAAGAAGTTCCCGTAGCCGCCCCGGTTATGCCCCAGAGGCCCTGAAACCATCTCCCAGCCGAGCAGAACCCGGGCCGGCTTCCCATCTCCTCCTTGGTCGATGCTGAACCCGTGCAGATAAACCTCGTCGTACTTTTCTTTCTGCCGATGGCCCGAATCGATCAACGTGACCGGCTCGGACCACGTCTTGCCGCTATCGGCCGACTGGATCATGCGGTAGGGGCGATGCCAGCGAGCCGCCGTGCTCGAATAAAAGAGATAGGTTGTATCTCCGACGACCGTCGACATGGCGTAGGAGCACTTGTCGTCGGAAATTTTCTCATGCGACCAAACACCGGCAACCGTACCGGCCGCCGGCGACCTGAGCATATAGGCCGCATGGCAATGTTTGAAGTAGAAAATCAGGTAGTGGCCGTCCGGAGCACGCACGATGCACGGATAGTTGTGGTAGTCGTTGCGTCGGGAGAAGTTCAGCTTCAACACCTTGACCGGCTCGGACCACCGCTTCGTGGCATGATCGAACTCGCGAGCATGGATGCTCATCTTCTCGCCATTCCAACAGATAACCGTCTTGTTCGCCGCCGCGTCATAAACCCCATAGCCAAACGACCGCCGACACCCATAGCTCCCCTGATCCGAGTGCTTCGTCAATTCCCCCCTCGCCACCACCGGCAGCCCCAGCACCATACTGATCAAGATGATAAATCGTGTCTGCATGTTCATGCCTATAGGTTGGGAGGGTTCGGTCGATATGGGGCAGGAGGGAGGGGTTTTAAATGCGGGATTGTAGTCCGGGCTACTTGGCTATTTTAATCTTTTCGCTGTCTGTGGCTTGTTGTGCACTCCTTTTTATGTCGAACAACCGGTCATGCCATCGAATATCTGGCAATGGTAGCGAATGATCGTGTGTCCACTTAACAACATCGCGGTACAATACAGCAGCGATATTATAAACATGATTCATCATTGTTTTCATAGACATGTTAAGTGCATACAGGACTTTGTGTCGAGGTTCTTTGTCGTATATTTCCAGAAAACGTGCACGATGATCTGATTTGATGCGAGGCGCTTTGTGCATAAGTGATGCACCATACATAAATGCGTCAAATAGCTCACGGACTGTATATATAGGAAGCATAAAAGCTTTGTCATCAAGTTCTTCCGAAAACCGTTTTTGCTCTTCGTAAATCCACGCATTACGAATTGGACAAGCGACAAATGTTCGGTAGCGCTTAGCGGCGTCATTTAGGAGGTCATCTTTTTGCATTGTTAGTTGACGAAAATAGACTGCCACAAAAACAAAATCTGCGAATTCAGGAAAACTGGCGTTGAGGAGATTATCCCCCTGTACGGTAAAAGTGATATCAGATTTATTCCAGTTTGATCGTTGAATTTGTCCTTGTACCTGTAAGTAGTGGGCGATGATGTCGGAATCAAGTTGCCCCCATTTTTTTGGATTTTGCATCTCTGCAGGTGGGAGCTGCAGAATCGTGTTTACATCGCCTAGAACGATTGCCGGAGCGTTCATGATATCCCTTTTAGATGGTTTTAAACCACAGGTTGATAAAGAACCCTATTGGCCCGATCGAGACCGAGCACACTTGCTTGTCAGGAATATGGAATACTAATCTACGCTGATTAACACTAATCTTGCTATTAGCTTATCAGTGAAGATTAGTGACTATTAGTGTTCCTCTATCTTCCTTCTACTTCACCTTGTCGCTCAGGTAGCTCGGGTGGATTTTTTCGAGCTCTTCGGCCATGCAGTCGATGGTGTAGCGGATTTGGTCTTCGGTGTGTTCCGAGGTGATGAAGAACCGCAGGCGGGCGGCGCTTTCTTCGACGGCCGGGTAGAGGATCGGTTGGACGTTGATGCCGCGTTGTAGCAACGCGTTGGAGAGTTGCAGCGAGTGGATCGAGTTGCCGAGGATGACCGGGATCACCGGTGAGTCCTTGCTCATGCCCGTGTTGAAACCGCGCTCTTTGGCGAGCTCCAGGAAGAGCTTCGAGCGCGCTTGGAGTTGGTGGACCCGCTGCGGTTCTTTCTTTAGCAGTCGGATCGCCGCCAGGGCCGCGGCTGTCGCCATCGGGGGCATGCCGACACTGAAGACGAAGCCCGGCGCGGTGTACTTGAGGTATTCGATCAGTTCTTTCCGCCCGGCGATGTAACCGCCGCAACTGCCGAACGTCTTGCTCAAGGTCGACATCCAGATATCGACGTCGTTTTGGTCGATGTCGAAGAACTCGCCGATCCCGCGGCCCGTCTCGCCGAGCGTCCCGACCGAATGAGCCTCGTCGATCATCAACAGGGCGTGATGTTTCTTCTTCAGTTCGATGAACTTCGGCAGGTCCGGATAGTCACCGTCCATGCTGTAGACCCCTTCGATCACGATCAGCACACGCCGATACTCGTGTCGGAACTCGCTGAGGATCCGGTCGGCCGTCTCGAAATCGTTATGCGGGAACGGACGCCGCCGCGCGCCGGAGAGGATCGCGCCTTGCAGGATACTGTTATGGGCCAGCGCGTCGTGCAGGATCAGGTCGCCCGGTCCGACCAAATGGCCGACGACCGTTTCGTTCGTGGCATGACCGCCGACGAAGCAGAGCGAGCTTTCGACGCCGACGAACTCGGCCACCTCGCGCTCGAACTCGCCGTGGATGTCTTTCTCGCCCGAGACCAACCGGCTGGCCGAGACGCTCGTCCCGTACTTGGCCGCCGCGTCCTGGGCCGCCTTCGTGACGACCGGGTCGCCCGACATGCCGACGTAGTTATAGCTCGAGAAGTTGATTACCTCGTTGCCATCGATGATCGTCCGGTCGTTCGTCAGACCCTGATGGACCGTGAAGAACGGATTGTCCAGCCCCATCATCTCGGCCATGTCGAGACTCTGCTTCAACTGGATGTATTCGGGGAACTCGGCGATGTGGTAGTATTCGGTCGGGATCTCGGCGTCCGGGTCGAGCGCCTTGTGCTTCGAGACCAACTCGGGCGAGCCGAGATGCTCCTCGACAGCCGCGACCACCTGCCTGGCCGTTTCGAGGTCGGGTAGGATCTCTTCGGGGAATCGACCGCCGAACCGTTCTTCGAGCGTCGCGAGAATCTCGACCCGTTCGAGCGAGTCGAGCCCCAGCTCGGTGATTTTCATGTCGAGCGATAGGCCGAACGACCGTTCCTTCGCCACCTTGTGGACCTCTTCGAGTACCAACTGGGCCACTTGCTCGGTCGTGAGGTCTTTGAGCGAAACCCGCGTCTTCGGCGGCGCGGCACTGGCCGGGTCGGTCAACACGACCTCTTCGATCGTGACCTCTTGGGCCGGTGCTGCCTCGGGCGTTTCGGCGACTGCCGGTTCCGACTCGAGCGGCGGCAGTGCGTCGTCCCCTTCGCCACGATGCCACTCATCAACCGCTTCGAGAGCGCCGGAGAGATACATATCGCGACAGGCATGCCGTTGGATCTTACCGCTGGAGGTTTTCGGGACCGTCCCGCCGCGGACGAAGATGATCGCGTCCAGCCCGAGCTCGTGCTCGGTCGAGACGGCACGCCGGATCGTGTCGTAGATTATATCGAACTTGCCTTGCTTGCGACGATCGATCTCTTGCACGAGGACCAGTTTTTCCTTCCCGTCCTCTTCGACCGTGAAAACCGCGCCACAATCGCGCCGCAGCCGGGTGTGGGCCCGTTGGACGGTCCGCTCGATGTCGTGCGGATAGTGGTTCACGCCGTGGAGGATGATCAGGTCCTTGATCCGGCCGGTGACGAAGAGCTCGCCCCCTTCGAGGAAACCGAGGTCGCCGGTCCGCAGGAAAGGGCCGTCGCCGGTATCTTTCAGCCGGGCCTGGAAGACGGCCTTCGTCATTTCCGTCTGCTTCCAATAGCCTTGTGCCACGCTCGGACCTTTCACCCAAATCTCGCCGACCTGATTGTCGGGGCATCGGGTCATCGCGTCCGGATCGGCGATCACCACCTTTTGGCTCTCGAATCCTTGGCCGCTGCTCACCAGATCGCGTACCCCGTTCTGACCGACCTGTTTGACGATCGGAATGGCACGCCCTTCGGTCAAGGCCCGCGACTCGAAGGTCCGGATCACGGGCCGATCATGGACCAAGCCACCGGTTACCATCAGCGTCGTCTCGGCCATGCCGTAGCACGGGTAGAACGACTCGGGCCTGAAACCACACGGGGCAAACTTCTCGGTAAATCGGCGGATCGTCGCCGCGCGAACCGGCTCGGCCCCGTTGAACGCCACGCTCCACGAACTCAAGTCGAGCGTCTGCATCTGCTCGGGCGTCACCTTCTGAACGCACAGGTCGAAGGCGAAGTTCGGCCCGCCGCTGGTCGTCGCGCGAAAACGCGAGATCGCCGAAAGCCAACGATAGGGCCGCTGGAGAAACGACATCGGCGACATGATCACGTTCGGTCGGCCGACGTAAAGCGGCTGGATGATCCCGCCGATCAGGCCCATGTCGTGATAGCTCGGCAGCCAGAAAACCCCGAGACCGGACCGCGTGTGCTCGAAGCCGTGGGCGATGACCGCCGAGTTGTGCAGCATGTTGCCGTGCGAGAGCATGACCCCCTTCGGCGTT
>JASFHG010000021.1:0-14819 GCA_050123355.1 Planctomycetia bacterium | reverse complement strand
TTGGGGAATATTAAATTCGCAATCCACGTGGGGGACCTGGTTCAAACTCCCGAGTTACAAAGCGAATGGGAAATTGCCAGCGCGGCGCAGCAGACTCTCGAATGGACCGTTCCCTACAGCGTTTTGCCGGGCAATCACGATATCGTTCAGGCTACCGGCAACGATACCTATTACAACCAATACTTCGGACCACAACGGTTTACCGGCCAATCGTTCTATGGCGGGCATGAAGGGACCAAAAACAATAACAACTACTGCTATTTTGAAGGGGGTGGCATGGACTTCATGGTCCTCAGTCTTGAGTTTGAACCCACGGCCTCGACCCTGGTCTGGGCCAACCAGGTCGTAGCGGCCCATCCCAATCATCGGATCATTGTCGCGACCCATTCGTACCTCCTTCGTGAGGATCAAACTGATTCAGAAAATCAAGGCCTCAAGCCCGAGGGACACGAGATTTGGGACAATCTCGTCAAAGGTAACGACAATATCTTCATGGTAGTCTGTGGGCATGTCCCCGGCTGGAATCATCGAGTGAGCACCAACGATTTCGGTAATCCGGTCGTGGAAATTCTCACCGATTACCAGTGGGAACCGGACGGCCTCTCATCGGCCCAGTATGCCGGTAATGGCTGGATGAACCTGATGAATTTCAGGCCCGAGGACAATCAGATCGATTTCATGACTTATTCTCCTTACCTCGGACAACTGTGGACAGGTGATCCGCTGCATGAATATACCATCGACTACATGATGTCGTTCCCGGGCGATGCCAACCGAGACGGGGTGGTGGATGCCTCGGACGCGACGATCCTTGCCGGAAACTGGCAGGCCGGACCCGGTGCCTCTTGGCTCATGGGTGATTTTAATGGCGATGGCTACGTCAACGCCTCGGACGCAACCATCCTCGCCGGAAACTGGCAAAGCGGCAGCTCCAATGCCATTCCGGAACCTTCAACCCTGGTATTATTATTCGGCTTGGCATTGGGGACTATTCTCGTTTGGCGAAAACGAGTAAATTAGGAATATGGTTCCTGGAAATACTTCAATTCAACGATAGCATCCCCAAGGTTCAAGATGCGAACCGAAGACGTTCTATTGCGAGTCCTTTTTATCATCGCGGCAGTTGCGGCGCTATGTTTTGGTCTGGCGTCGCACTGGGGCCCTCAAGAAACAAAGCCGTTCACCGTCGCGGTGATTCCCGATACGCAATATTACTGCTCGACCGGTCCGGCCGCTCCGGCCGAGGACACCGGTACGCCCGAGATGTACTACGACCTGACCCAGTGGCTGCACGATCAGGCCGACTCGCAGGATATTCGATTTGCGATCCATCTGGGCGACCTCATTCAGAACCCGGGCGAACAGGGCGAGTGGGAAATCGCCGACGTGGCCCAGCGGACACTCGAATGGTCTATCCCCTACAGCGTCTTGCCGGGCAATCATGACATCGATGAAAAGACGGGCGACTCGACCTACTACGATCAATATTTTGGCCCCGAGCGGTTCGCCGATCAAGATTTCTATGGCGGTCACGAGGGAGACAAAAACCACAATAATTACTGCTTCTTCAAGGCCGGTGGCATGGACTTTATGGTCCTCAATATCGAACACAACCCTTCCGACAAAACGTTGGCCTGGGCTGCGGAAATCCTGAAAAAACATATCAACCATCGTGTTATTTTGGCCACGCACTCGTATCTGGGAAACGAGGAACGCAACGCCGAAGGGGAACGGATTTGGAACGGCCTGGTCAAGCGGAGCCACAATATCTTCATGGTACTCAGCGGCCATGTTCCCGGCTGGAATCACCGGATCAGCGCCAACAACGATGGCAACCCGGTGATTGAAATCCTCACCGATTATCAATGGGAGCCCGACGGACGATCGTCAGAACAATACGCCGGCGACGGCTGGCTCAACCTGATGGTCTTCGAGCCGAACGAGGATAAAATCCACTTCAAGTCGTATTCCCCCTATCTCAAAAAATGGTGGAAAGACGATCCGGAGCACGAATATACCCTCGATTATCAAATGGCTTCCAAGCCGACGATACTCCCCTTCCTGGTTGCCATACTTTTCGTCGTCTGCGCGTGGAAAATTCGCTGGCCGAAACCGAAAAAAGAAAATTTGGCACTCTGACCAAGCCGAAATTGGGCAGCGAAGCGAGCCCTATTTGGGATTAGGATCGATCTCGTCCAGGTCACCGGTAAGCCGATCGAGATTCTGTAGCTCGGTCCGTTGCTCGTTGGTCAATGCGGCGGAGTCGTCTTGCTCGTTCAGCACGGTAATTCGCGCGTCACGAATTTTTTCGCGTAACGTTTGAATCATGGCCTTCGGATCGATGATCGTATCGACCTGACGCTGCTGTTCGGGTGCAAGAAGATTGTAAATCATCTGCGTATCCGCGATCCGTGTTGCCAACGGCTTCAGTTGCGTGAGATAATGTTCGATCTGCGTCGCGTCCCATTGCTTTTCCGTGATGAGCTTGGCCTTCAGACGACGCAACGCAAAATTGTTGCCCGAAATTTGGGCCGCCAACTCGGGCAGGTTGACCTTCAAGGCCGGTTTCGCGATCCCGGGCTGAGAATCAAGTGGGTCGATCGGCCTCTGCACGGTATGTTGAGCCGTTTCCCACGGAAGCGGTGCGGCGGGCAGGTCGGGGATCGGGGTGACAACCGCGTACTGCTTGTTGGCAAGGGCCGCGTTGCTCTTTTGGAGCCAGTCGATCAATTGCGGCAATCGGTCAACCCGATCGGTCGACTTCTGCCATGCTTGGACCGTGGTTTGCCATCCTTCGAACCACTTCTGGCGGAGCGACAGCTTCGCCGGATCATGAAACGTCTCCTCCAAGGCCTGACGAAATTGCCGGTCGAGATGCTCGATCGCCACCCGTTCGACTTGTTCCACCTCATCGCGAATCGTTTCGGCCGTTTTGCGGGCTTCTTCGTTCGGCGTGGTCAAGAGGAGCGGCCGGGACAGCTTTCTGAGTCGCTCATGTTGCCGCTCGACATATTTGGGGTCGAGAACTACCTGATTCGCCCGATCGAGCCGCTGGAGCATGTACGCTATCCAGTTTTGACGTTCCAGAAGGGGTCGCTGCTGGAGAGGAAGCTTTTTTGCTTGCGTGGTATCGGCATGCGACGCGATTGCCATCACGCCAACCAGCAGAAGGCAAGACAAAAATCGAGGCACCTGACGGCGCAGGCCGCCAAGGCTGTGTGACCTTTTCTCCATCATTCCTCTTCCCGCTTCCTTTCGTCCCGTATGCCTCTTTTGGTGATATGAATCGTCAGATCATAGACAAACTCTGTTCTCTAAGAAGTATAGATCATACCGTTTATGAAAACACAACCCTCCCCCCTTAATTAGTGAGCTATTTCTGATGGGCAAGGCACTTTAGGCAAACGAAACCCCCCTTTCTTACTGGTCTCCCCCTAGACGCTACATCGCCGGTAAGGTAGGCTGCTGAAGAAGGTTTGCCGCGAGTTTCATAGAGAAAACGTGCCAAAAGTGTTTTAGCCGTCGAGCTTGCTCGTCGCTTTTAGCCGACGGGCCTGCCCGTCGTTTCGAACCATATATTATATAGTCTAAAATGTCCCATTTCCGCTTCGAACTGCTCCATACCGACGCTCAGACCCAAGCCCGACGGAGCCGATTTCACACCCCCCACGGCCCGGTCGACATGCCGGCGTTCATGCCGGTCGGGACACTCGGAACGGTCAAGGGTCTCGAGATCGAGCAGGTCCGCGCGACCGGAGCCCAGATGGTGCTGGGGAACACCTATCACCTGACACTTCGGCCGGGCGAGGAGATCGTCGAACATTTCGGCGGCCTGCACCAATTCATGGGCTGGGACGGCCCGATCCTGACCGATAGTGGCGGATTCCAGATCTTCAGCCTCGCTCAGATTACGAAAATCACCGAGGAGCAGGCGACCTTCCGCTCACACATCGACGGGCGGCTTCTCGAACTCTCGCCCGAGCGGGCGGTCGCGATCCAGGAAGCGCTCGGTTCGGACGTTGCGATGGCGTTGGACCACGTGGTCGCGCTGCCGAACTCGACGGAGGTGGTCCGTGACGCGATGGAGCGGAGCATCCGCTGGGCCGCCCGTTGCCGCGATGCCCAACGACGCGACGATCAGGCCCTGTTCGGGATCGTGCAAGGTGGACTCGATCCGGCACTCCGTGTCGAGTGTGCCGAGCGGCTGGCCGAGCTCGACCTGCCCGGCTACGCGGTGGGTGGACTGAGTGTCGGTGAGCCGCCCGAGGAGATGTACAGCACGCTCGACGTGACCGTCCCGGCCATGCCGACCGACCGACCGCGATACCTGATGGGCGTGGGCCGTCCGGAGGATCTTTTGGAGGCGGTCCGCCGCGGGATCGACCTGTTCGACTGTGTCATGCCGACGCGAAACGGACGAAACGCCCAGGCGTTCACCGACCAGGGCAAGCTCCGGCTCCGCAACCTGCAATTCGCAAAGGACGACCGCCCGCTGGAGGAAGGTTGCCCGTGTGCAGCGTGTCGGCGGAGTCGCGGGTATATCCGCCACCTCTTCATGGCCGACGAGATGCTCGGCCCGATCTTGCTGACAATCCACAACCTGACCTACTACCAACGCCTCCTCGCCAGTGCCCGCCAAGCGATCGAGGAAGACCGTTTTGAAGATTTCTACCGCGAAAAAATGCGTGGGTGGTCAGAAGAATCATAAGTTAGCCGCCGAGCTCGTTCGGCGCTTTGAAATGCAAATTTGCGCTAGCGCCCAACGGAAGCGGGTTTTCCTCTGGTGCGGAAGCACCAACTAAAAATCGCCGAACAAGCTCGGCGGCTAAAGGTGCGTCTTGACGCACCCTACATTTTCATGCTTACGGAGCCATCTATATAACAACCCGAGTTCGGGGCTGCTTGGGCAACCTCGAACTCGGGCTAAGTATCGTTAGTGATTTAACGGATCCGACTTTGCGGCTTCGTCTCAAAATCGGCTTGCAGGCCTTCTTCTCTGCTCGTATTTATAAACATTCACGGCCTCACCGCCGTTTCTGGTCGTGAGGGCCTTGAATGTCGTCTTATCGCCCATCGGCAAGGAGTGGACCGAACCATCGGCGAAGGCGGCGAGGAAGATGTTTTTGTATACTCCCTCGAGCCCTTTCGTCGGGTTCTTTTCATCAGGCACGTAATCGTCCGGCTTGGTCCAGATGACGGCGTTCTCGTCGTTCGCTTCCACAACCGCGATCGTGTGGGAGGTGCCATCCGTGATATTTCTGATACTGACTTTTTCCTTACCCGGAAAGATAGACTTATCCGTTCGGATGGTCAGGTAAGTCGTCTTCCCTGGCCCGGCCTTCGACATGGGAGACCGCAAGCAATCAGGCATCATCGGGATCAGTTTTTTGTTGTGCGGGCTGTCCCACGGCTCATCGAGATGGAACTGTTCGTATAAGTTTACCTGTTCGATGTAGGGCAAGATATAAACCCGCCAGCTCAGAAGCGGTTTTCCATCCTTGTCAACGGTATAAGCGGTCGGAAAATGTTTGCGAGCACTTGCATAGTTGTGCATCGCGAGCATGATCATCTTCATGTGGTTCATCGATCTGGTCCGATGCGCTGCGGTACGTGCACTGACGGTGGCCGGAGCCAAGGCGACGGCGGCCATCGGGAGTGTGCTGCTCGACGCGGCCAGGCCGGGCAGGGTCGAATGCGATTCGCACTCGATGCCCGAATCGGTCCGTCGTAGCGTGCGGATGGTCGGCTTGGCATAGGGCAACACGGTCGAAAGTCCCGGCATGTCGAAGGAATCGATGTCGATGTCTTCATACCTTCGCAGCCCGCTGGTCAGCGTGTTGGCAACATACGGCAACACCGGATAGATAACTTGCACGGCCGGTTTCGGATCGCCATACATCAGCGCGGTCGGAGCCGGTTTCTGGGCCAGTGCCTTGGTGACTTCGGGAGCGGTCGCGATCGATCGGAACGCCGTCGGGTCTCGGTCGATTATGGCACAGATATTCTGCGGGGTGAGCGAGACGAACAGGTGTCCATCTTTGACGCACCAAGTGGGAACGAACGGGAAAAGTCGCTCCTGGATCTTCAGGTAGCAAACCTCGGTCCCTTTATATTGCTTTTTCGCCAGTTTCGGCGCGCGGGGTTTGTTTTTGCCGATCCCCATCATCAGATTTTCCAACGCGGCTTGCGTTTTGGGGAAGGTGTCGGTGACCTCGACCGAAAGGGTCAAGCCGGTCAGCAGCGGACCACCTTCGGAAGGCGAGTTGTAAATAACCCACGTCTCGCCGAAGGAACCGAGCAACTCCTCGAAGTTGTCGGAGCCGGTCGCACGGGCGAGGTGACGAGCTTGCATCTCCAATTCCATGCCGGCCCGAGGCTCGATATTACCGACGGCCGTCCGGATTGCAGTGTACAGCTTCTTGGAATCAAGTTTGATCGCGCCGACCACATTGGCATCGGCCGGAACCATGGCAAGATCTTCGGCCGTCAAGCTCGAACCGACCACAGCCGCGGCCAGCCCTTGCAGAGGCCCCTTGGTTTCCAACCGAGTCAGTTCGACCATGCCGGTCTCATCCAGCCCGGTCGAGGATTGCAGCGATTTGAGATTACCCAGCCCGAAGGAGTCGAGGATCATCTCGATACGTTCCACCGGCATATGATTTTCCTTGGCGGCCAACGGAAGGACCGACTTTTTGATCGCTTCCAGGTTGACATAGGTAACGGTCGCGCGCCGCTGGATCGGGAGATCCTTCTTCATTTTCGTCAGCCATGCGGGGGCCGGTGTCTTGGCTCGCTGGAGGATCCCTTCGATCGCCCCATCGCCGACACCGATGAGCAACATATACTTGCCGCCCGCCCAAGGGACAATGCCCCAGGTAAGCGGAGTGCCTTGGGGAAGCGGGAGCCGGTGGTAGGGGTTTCCGTCGATCGTGACGGTGGTTGTTTTTTCGAGGATGCCGGCTTCTTTCAGGATGGTTTGCAGATTTTTCTCGAAAGCCGCTTTTTCTTTCGCGTCGCCAAGACAGAGCATCGCACCGGCGTTGATAGTCAGTGGACGTTGTGGCGGGCGGGGGCTACCTGGTTTGGGTGGGTTGATCTGAACCTCTTTAATAAAAACGCACCACGGGGACGTGATGACCTGTTTGACCAGGGCGTAGGCTGCCGTAGCGTTTTGGGGGTCATCATTTTTCTTATTGATCGCTTGCTGGATGGTCTTGTCGATCGATTTGACGAAAGCTTGGACCTGTGGTTCGGCCATGAAACGCTCGGTCTGGTTCGTCGCGTTTGCGTCGGGGGTGGCGGTTCCGGCGAAACTCATGTACGCAACGCATTCTTCCGGGGCGACCTGCGACATGACCGGCATCTCCGGCTGGGGCGGGATCCCGATCGGCATTTGACCGCCGGATAGCCCTGCCACGAATTGCACGAAAACAATGGCTACTTCCGCGAAGCTAGGTACTCCAACCATAATTTGCTCCTTTTGCTATTCTGGTAAAAGTTTGGTTAGTAGTGGAACTTGATGAGTTTTATTCTCTTCGTTTTGCATAAGCATGCGGTCTTGGGCAAAAGGCATCCCATCTGACTCGCATTGTATAATAATAGATACGTTTGTAGGCGACAAATATTAGAAAATGTAGTCATTTTTTAGAAACACCGGCAAAAAAACACTCCACAGAGGGGATTTTACTAGCCATGCCCAATTGAGAAACCTGTTTGAAAATTCAGCCGATGAACCTATCGAGAAAACTTTCTGCTTCGCTTTTCAAAATAGCCTTGCTGGTTTACAATGGCGGGATGATTCCATAACGACTGCCCGTCGGTGCTGTCTTTTCGATTTCGGAATCAAAAGGGCCTTCTTTTTCTAAGGTACAAGGAGTATGGCATTGAGGAGAGCGACTCTGATACGAAACGGGCTGATTTTGGCGTTTTTCGGTCTTCTTTTCTTGGTTTCCCGAGTTGCGGCAGTGAACATCTCCATGCAATTCAATTCATCCAAAAACGTGGAAACATCTTTCGATGAGGGTGCAGTCCAACTGCAAGGATTAATGACGGCCGTCGAGTCGTATTACGAAGACATCTTTGAAGGGACGGATCTCGATCTCCAAGTCCAATTTTATTACGACAATCTTGCGGCCGGTAAGCTTGCCCAGCATAGTCAGTTGTCGAATATCGAAGGCCATCCGTTCCAGTGCAAAATTCGGTTCGCGGCCGGAAGAAGCGACTGGTTTATCGACAGCACGCCGTTGGACAATAGCGAATTCGACATGAAGCAAACGATCGCCGGCGACCTCAGCTCGTCCGCATTGGCCTATCGTTTTGATGGTGATGTGCCCGACACGTTGGAGACGCTCTATCGTGGTTCGGCGGTTTCGGTTCCCAGCTATACTTTTGACATGTGGACGGTGGCGCTCCACGAGATGGGCCACGCTTTGGGAATCACGGCCGGTACGGCCCTCGATGATGTCGGCGATGGAGACTACGACTTCGACGCCAATCTGGTCTGGGGCCACACCATGGCCGCCAACTATTACTCGGCCGCCGATCCTTACCACCTGACCTCGGAAGCGTTGATGGCTCCTTATGTCTATCCCGGCGTGCGAAAGTTGCCGGCGATGATCGACATTTTCTCGATGGTGGATACCGGCGAGTGGCACACCGACCCGATCGATCTCGCTCGCGAAGGGTTTTATAGCACCAGTGCCACGGCCGATTATCACACGAGCGGCAACTGGGCCACCAACCAGGTGCCTGACGCGACGGACGGAGTCTATATCCGACACGGCGGGACCGTGACCCTTTCGGCCGGGAGCGCCGCGACAAGTTTGCTGGTTGCCGGTTCAAGCACGTTTGATCTCACCGCCAACTCGTACGTTGTCGGCGGTGAAACACGGATCGGGTACTACACACCTGCCGTTGGCGAGGAGAGCGAGATTGTCGACCCGGGGACCATGGCCATCGGCTCTGGCCAGCTCGATACCGAGACACTAATCGTCGATCATGGCAGCTTTGTCTCTCTAGATGGCGGGACACTCTCCCTGGTCTCCGGGACGGTCGAGCCGAGCGCCACGATCTCCGGATCGGGGGTCATTGAAATCAAAGACGATCCGCTTTTAGCAGAAGGCCTTCAAATAAACGGCACCTTGCGAGCCACCGGCGGCGATTTGACGCTCCAAGTGACGCCAACGGCAGCCTCCATAACGCTGGATTCGGAGGCGACGGTCGATTTTTGCCTGGCGGCCGCCGACTCCGGTCATCTTACGATCGATGGCGACGTGGATTTGGGGGGCGCAACGTTGGAGCTGCACCTGCTGGATGCCTTTACTCCGACGGTTGGTGCGCAGCTCGACCTGATCGACTGGAACGGAACCATTCAAGGAACGTTCGGTGAATTTGTGGCACCGGCCCGATGCACGTTCGATCTCGGCAACCTTTATGTGGACGGCACCATCACGGTCCTGACGTCGGCCCCTCCCTTGCCCGGCGACGCCAACGATGACGGCCAGGTCGATGCTTCGGACGCGACGATCCTCGCCGGCAATTGGCAGGCAAACAATGCTACTTGGGAGATGGGCGATTTCAATGACGACGGAAACATCAATGCCTCGGACGCCACGATCCTCGCCGGCAACTGGCAGGCGGGAACCAATTCCACGGCCGTCCCCGAACCGTCGAGCATGGCCCTGCTCCTCTTCGGCCTGATTGGCTTAAGCGTCTTTCGTATGCGAGGCCGTGTCAAATAGAGCGGCCACTTTGGTTAAAAGCATCGCGGCGGTGAATTCATTCACGCGGGTTCCCGGCTGCGGTACGGTCTCGACCAGATCGGCTCCGATCAAGCGGCACTCCCGATTCTCCACCAAAAGAGCGTGGAGATAGCGGATCGTTTGCCACCATCGCAGCCCGCCCGGCTGGGGCGTGCCCGTCGCGGGGCACAGATGGACCTCCAACGCGTCGATGTCGATCGTCAGATAGACCTTACCTCGGACGGTTCGAAGCGTCTCGAGCAGCTCCGACTCGCGAGCGGTCTCGCCCGGCAAGAGGTCGGCCGATAATTCTCGGGCCGCAAATGTCGTGATCCGATCACTGTCGGCTGCAAATTGGGCTTCCTCCCGGTCGACCGAGCGGATCCCGATCGCAATCAGCTTGGCCGAGCGCTCGACCAGCCGTCGCATTGCACAGGCATGCGAGCATGGGGTATCGTCGTACGTATCGCGCAGGTCGGCGTGGGCGTCGAGTTGAACGATCGTCACGTCCGAGAAGTCGTTCTTTCCACACGCGGCTCGAACCAGCGGCAGACTCACGCTATGCTCCCCGCCAACACCGATGACCAGTCCGTCGAAGCGGTTCAGATGGGCGGCCGCCTTTTCAACACGAGTGAGATACTCCAAGGCGACCTCGTTCGGCTCGGGAAAGACAGCCGGGGCCGTATGCCAGCGGAGCTTCGACAGGTCGACGCCAAACTGCTCGTCCCAAAGTTCGATCTGAGTCGACGCCTCCCAGATCGCTTCCGGCCCGAGCGCCGCACCTTGTCCATACGAAACGGTCCCTTCGTAGGGAAGCGGCAAGAGAATCAGATCGGCTTCGGCCGCCTCCACTTGCGGAAGATCAAGAAACGAGGGCCAACTCATGCGTCACCTCCTCGGTGATTATTTTTTGTCGAGTTCTTCGAAAAGTGCCTTGACCAACAGCGGGAGGACGACGGTCGCGTCGGCGTACACTTCGGCGTAGCGGCCTCCTTCCGCCATCGGGACGAATTTCCCCCAACTGACCCCTTCGGAGTACGTGCAGCCGGACAGCCCACCCCAGTGGACCGGCTCGGGACAGAGCCGCACACCATATTGGAAGCGGGGCGCGGCCAGGTTCGTGCCGAGCCGAGCATTGGTGATGTCGTAATAAGGACCGACCTGTTGAGCCCAGTTCCGCGGGACGCCGCCGCCGATCGTGAGGATCCCCAACCGGGATGCCCGCCCGATCCACCGTGCATATTCTTGCAGGTCGAAAAACGGGTTGAACGGTGCCGGGACGTTGAAGACCTCGTCCGGCGTGAGCGATTCGAGCGAGCGGCCCTCCTTCTTGAGCGCTTCGGACATCGCCCAGGTTGAGACGTCCAGGCCCATTTCGCTGTCGGTGAACGCGGGGATGAAGACCGGGACCTCTTTTTCGTAGGCACTACGCAGGATGCCCGGGCCGACCGCCATCTCGGAGAGCTTTTTGCCGACCGCCCGACAGAGACTCGCCGACGACCAGACACTCCCTTCCGGCTCGGTCGTCGTAAGAACCGAGCGGACGAGCTGTTCGACATCGTTGAGATTGGTCTCCATCTCGAGTGTGTCGTAGATTCGGTTATAGCCCTGGTCGAACAGGGCCTCGTCATCGACCGTCTCGTCATACTGATAGTGCGTCAGGCCGATCGACTCGGTCAGACCATGCGCAATCAAAGCGCCGGTGGCGATGACCGCGTGGATCACTCCACGCTCGATCAGATCGCAAACGATTTTTCCCTGCTTGGCGACCGTCATCGCGCCGGAGATGGTCATCACGACACGGCACTCCCGGTCCCGGGCCATTTCGGTCAGGATCTCGAAAGCGGTGCCGAGCTGACGCCCTGAGAACGCAGTCCTGGACATTGCCTGCAGCAGGTCGGCAAACGACTCGATCTGCTGCAGGTCCAAGCTTTCCAGTGGTTTGAGGCCGTCGTTTCGACCGTCATGGAGCGATCTGTGCTTCATCGATCGGAGGCGACTCCTCAGTGGATAAGTAAGGTTCGTGAGATTTTACGGAGTTGGGAGGCAAGGCCGTGAAACGAGCCTCTTCTTTTACAGTGACGGTGCCCAGGTCGATCTCTTCACGAATGTAACGCAAAACGTCACGGGGATCGGTGGTCCCGCAGGTGAAGACGTCGAGGGCGATCTGTCCGGTATCCGCATAACAGTGAGCCGAAACGTGGCTCTCGTCCAGGAGGACGACGGACGTAAAACCGGGCGGCGAATTGTGCCCGAAATGGTAACGAACTTGTGAAATGACCGTAGCTCCTGCTTTGGTAGCCGCTCGTGCCATCACGTCCAGCATGCGGCGATCGTCGAGACAGACCTCGCTCGCCACATTGCAACAATCGATCAGTAAGTGTTTCCCCGTATACAACTCATAAAACCTCCTGTAGGCCGGTCGACGAACCGGGCTTCAAATCCGACAGCACGTTGCTGAGGGCCAGCCCGCAAGATCACCCAGAGGAAGGGCCCCCTCCAAGTGATAACCAAGTAAATATACGAACATCTCCCCCCCTCGTCTATAACATGATTTGCCCAAAAGAGAGATTTTTTCCGTTTTTTTGTCAAATGGGGGAGATGAGTTCGAGGGGAAAATAAGAGCCTTCCAAGCCCTGCTTCCCGAAATCGGCTCGCCGCCATAAAATGAACGGTTGCTGTGGATTTATAACGAAAGTTTACCTGTTCGCACGGATTCCCGTAGAGCGAAACCGCCCACAGGCGACCCAACCAGGGTGTCGTCGTGGGTCTCATCTTAGAGCCTATCCGAAAAAGGAGTGAAAATTGGCTGCCATTGCGTCTCTGTTGATCGTTCTGACCATGTCGCTGCTGGTAACCCGGATTGCGGCGATGGCCCTGATGCTGACCGGCATGTCGCGGGAAGCGGCCCGATTCCAGTCGCGATCGGCCTTTAGCGGCGTTGGCTACACGACGCGCGAGGCCGAGGAAATCGTCGGGCATCCCGTGCGGCGGCAAGTCGTGATGCTGTTGATGCTGTTGGGTAATCTCGGCGTCGGGGCGGTCGTGGCGACCCTGATGCTCTCCTTCATGAAGACGGCCGAATCCGAATATTGGTGGCTCAAAATCATCTTCTTGGGGGTCGGTTTGATGCTGCTGTGGCTGGGGGCAACCAATCGGTATATCGAACGGCACACCAACCGAATCATCTCCTGGATACTGCGACGCTGGGGCCGCTTTCAGATACGCGATCATGTGGCCATCTTGCAACTCGAAGGCGGGTACGCCGTCACCGAACTGCTGGTCGAGCCGAACGACTGGCTGGCGAAAAAGACCCTGGTCGAACTTCGTCTGACCGAGGAGGGCGTGCTGGTTCTGGGCATTCAACGCGCGGAAGGTGCGTATCTAGGCACGCCGACAAGCGATATGGAAATCCGCGCCGGCGACACCCTGGTTCTCTATGGCCTGACCGAACGGATCAACGAACTGGACCAGCGCCGCCACGGAAAACGAGGCGACAAAGCCCACAAAGAGGCCGTCGAAGAACACGAAGAAGACATGGAAGAACAAGAGCAGCGTAACGAATAAACATGACAGAACGTTAAAAGGCCGCATCAAATAATTAGCTGCGGCCTCGTTTCGACTCACGGAAGCCTTTAGCTCTCCCTGCTTATTACGGCCGCACATTCTCCCGCTTCTCCATAGTATAGCGCTAAGTTTTGTGTGACACCAATGATGGAACCCCATCCATAATAAGGAACTTGATCTATGGCATCTTCAAAAGACATTGTTTTGCCATCGATTTCTGATGCAAAAGAAAGAATGTATACTTGGATGTTCGAGTGAACATCGATGGAAGCAACTGCTTTATCGAAAGACGAAAACCATTTCGTGAATCTCGAATCCAAATGAGGATCATGATTCAGCCTGTCCAAAATTTTGGAACGTTGCTTTGGATTCGATAACTTCTCGCGGTATCTATTCCGAAAAGCTCTCTCTACTACTAGCGATATTAGCTTTTCTTCGTTCATTTTGGGATATCACTCATTATTTTTCTTAACTGATTATACACAGTGCCACAAACGGGACGACGAAGCAGGCGATGGTTACGATCTTGTAGAAGCCGAGCATGGAGTAGATGGCGATGTTGAAGGCTTCGCGCGAGAATTGGAACCAGCGGGTGTGCGTCCGGTAGATGAAGCCGCCGGCAAAGGCACAGACCAGGTATGCGAACCACAATAGTGCGACGTTGATGATCGAGCACCACATAAAGAAATCTCTGAGTTCGTGAAGTTCCATCCGTTTTCTCCTGTAATATTAGAGGTTTATGGAGTTTCGGGTTTTTCAAGTTACAAGAAACTATGATGGTAATTTAACCCTTTTTCTCCTATTGGTACAAGATGGATCTTGCTTATCGGGATTCGAAATAGAACTTCGCTCGATTTCGGCTTGAAAATGGCCTCTTACACCCCCTTTACCTCGATTTTCTTGACCCTTTGCCCGTTTTTGGGGTAAACTGACAGAAAGAAAGCTCCTTATACCGAAAGGGAAGCGAAGCGATGATGAAGCGACTGTTCGTGATTTTTCTGCTCGCGGGGATCGTGTATCCCGCCGTGGCCCGGGCGGCCGTCTATCGACTTACGCCACAGGACGATTGGTTTGCCGTGCTCCATGGCGACCATCTCAAGCCGGGGGACGAGGTCCTGCTCGGGCCGGGCGAGTATCGCGACCGGCGGCGGCTCGTCGTAGGTCATCGGGGCACGAAGCAGCGGCCGATCGTGATCCGTGCCACGCAAAACGGCAAGGCCACCTTGCACCGGCCGGACGACCGCCAGAACACGATCAACATCGAAGGGGCCCAGCATCTCGTCTTGCGAGGGATCGAGATCACCGGCGGCTCGACCGGCATCCGGCTGAAAAAGACCGACCGACATGCGTGCAAGTTTGTCACGATCCAGGACATGCACATCCATCACGTCGGCGGTGCCGCGATCACGGCCAATAACAAAGGGAACACTTACGAGGGGATGATTTTTCGTCGCAACCACATCCATCACACCTCGGGCCACGGCGAGGGTTTTTATTTGGGGACCAACAACG
>JASFHG010000020.1:0-15440 GCA_050123355.1 Planctomycetia bacterium | reverse complement strand
GGGACAATAACCACTTCTCCCACCGGCTGGTCGAGCTCGGCCTGAGCCGTCCCCGGGCTGTTCTGACCATCTGGCTCGTTACGGCCACCTGTGGACTGGGCGCTTTGCTGCTCCATCAGATCAACTTCTTCGGCGCATGCCTCGTCTTGCTGCAAGTCGTTTGCATCTTGGTCGTTATCGCCATCCTCGAAGCGACTGCCCGCCGTAAGAACCGCCGGAAAAAATAGGTTGAGCCTCATTCTTACGACAATTTTCATGGTGACGGCCTTTAAATAACTGAAATAATAGTTAAAATTAGCCTGTTACCCCTTCCGAAAAAAAAGCAAACCTGGTAAGTTGACATAGGATAACGATGCGCTGCCCCCAGTGATAAGCTATCTTTTTTCATACAAAAGATTTAACGATTTTTGGGATCCCCAAAACAGGACCAAAACTTCAAAGAGAAGGCAAAGTTAGAACATGAAAGTCGCTGTAGCGAAAGAGACGTTTCCGGCAGAAAAACGCGTGGCACTCGTCCCCGGCGTGATTCCGCTGTTGACCAAGGCCGGCTTGGAAGTGCTCATCGAACGAGGAGCAGGCCAAGCGGCCGGATTCACCGACTCTCAATATGAAGAAAAAGGAGCGACGCTGGTCGACTCGCGAGAAGCGGTCTTCGACGCCGACGTCGTCCTCCAAGTCCGGGCCGCCGGCGCGAACCCCGAGGCGGGTGCAAACGACATCGGTCTGATGAAACACGGGCAGACGATCATTGCCGCATGCGATCCGCTGGGCGAACCCCATGCAACCCAACCGATCGCCGAGACCGGCGCGACACTCTTCGCGTTGGAGCTCCTGCCACGAATCACGCGGGCTCAAAGCATGGACATCCTTTCTTCGATGGCGACGGTCGCCGGTTATCGGGCCGTGTTGATCGCCGCCGAAGCGCTCCCGAAAATGTTCCCCATGATGATGACGGCCGCCGGGACGATCTCGGCCGCGCACGTGTTCATCATCGGGGCGGGCGTCGCCGGGCTGCAAGCGATCGCCACGGCCAAGCGGCTCGGTGCAGTCGTCACCGCCTACGACGTGCGGCCTGCCGTGAAGGAGCAATGCGAGAGCCTTGGCGCGAAATTCCTCGAGTTGGAGCTCGATACCGAGTCGGCCGAGGACAAAGGTGGCTATGCCCAAGCAATGGGCGAAGAATTCTACAAAAAGCAGCGTGAGATGATGCTGCGTGTTGTCGCCGAAAACGACGTCGTGATCACAACCGCTGCGATCCCCGGCAAGAAAGCGCCGATTTTGGTTACGACCGAGATGGTCGACGTAATGAAGCCGGGCTCGGTCATCGTCGACCTGGCGGCCGAGCGGGGCGGGAACTGCGAGCTGACCCAGGCGGACCAGACCATCGACCACAACGGCGTTCGGATCATCGGCCCGACCAACATGGCGTCCGGCTCTCCGTATCACGCGAGCCAGATGTATGCGAAGAACATCACGACGTTCCTCCTCCACATGGTCAACGAGGGAGAGCTCAAATTCGACATGGAAGACGAGGTGGTCGTCGACACGATGATCACGCAAGACGGCCGAGTCGTCAACGCCCGTGTATGCGAAGCGCTCGGTATCGAGACACCCGCCAAACCGGAGCCGGAACCAGAGAACAACGAACAAGATTCTTAAATCAACGATCCAATCAACCTTTCCTAAATCTATACGAAAGAGATTTAACGATGGCACTTCTTATAGCTGCAATAACCATTTTCGTGCTGGCTATTTTCGTCGGCTTCGAAATCATCACCAAAATCCCGCCCACACTCCACACGCCGCTGATGTCAGGCTCGAACGCGATCTCGGGGATCACGCTCGTCGGGGCCGTTTTGGCCGCGGGAGCCGATCACGGCGCATTTGCCTGTACGCTCGGGTTTCTCGCCGTGGTCATGGCAACAATCAACGTCGTCGGAGGATTCATGGTCACGCACCGCATGCTGGGCATGTTTCGCAAGAAATAACTAAGCGGGGTCCAAGCCGAATTGGCTGCTTGTCCCGCCTTTAAAAACAGATTCACCACTACCACCTCTAGATAACCAAAAAGAGATAAACCGTGGAAACAAAAGACATCCTCATTGCCTTGGCCTATTTGATCTCGGCCGTTTTGTTCATCTTCGGCCTCAAAGGCTTGACCCATCCGCGTACCGCTGTCCGGGGCAACTTGACCGGTGCATTAGGTATGCTGATCGCCGTGGTAGCCACTTTATTTCACCAAGATATTGCCGGTCCTTGGCTCATTCTTTCGGGCGTGATCATCGGTGGTGCGATCGGCATGATCCTTTCCATAAAGATCGAAATGACCGCCATGCCGCAGCTCGTCGCTCTGTTTAACGGGTTCGGCGGGGCCGCATCGATCTTCGTTGCCGGCTCGGAACTCTGGAGCACCATGCACAAAACGACAGAAGTCGCCGCGGACGTCGTGCCCGGCTCCCACTTCGCCGGGTTGCTGGCCGGGCTGATCGGGGCCGTTACGTTCTGGGGAAGTCTGGTCGCATTCGCCAAACTCCAAGAAATCAAAGCGTTCAAGAAACCGTTCCAATATCCGCTGAGACAGCTCGGCAACATCGTTATGGGCCTGATTCTCATCGGCTTGATCGTCCTGGCCGTCATGAACCCGGACTGCTTCTGGCCCTACGTCCTGATCGTGTTGGTCGCGTCGGTCTTGGGTGTGACGCTGGTCAACCCGATCGGTGGTGCCGACATGCCGGTCGTGATCGCACTTTTGAACTCCTACTCCGGATTGGCTGCGGCAGCAACCGGCTTTGTACTGAACAACTACGTCTTGATTATCGCCGGGTCGTTGGTCGGAGCTTCCGGGATCATCTTGACGCAGATCATGTGCAAGGCGATGAACCGCTCGTTGCTCGGGGTCCTCTTCGGGACACTCGAAGCGGCCGAAGGGTCCGCGACGGCCGATGAGGTCTACGGCGGCAAGGTCAAAGCAACTTCGCCCGAGGAAGTCGCGATGCTGCTGGATGGCGTCCAACGCGTCGTGATCGTGCCGGGCTACGGCATGGCGGTCGCCCAGGCGCAGCACGCGGTCCGCGACTTGATGAACGAACTGGAAAAACGGGACGTGACGGTCGAGTTCGCTGTCCACCCGGTCGCCGGTCGTATGCCGGGCCACATGAACGTCCTGCTGGCCGAGGCGGAGATCCCCTACGAGCAGCTCAAGGAGATGGACGAAGCCAATCCGATGTTCTCGCAGACCGACGTGACAATCGTCATCGGGGCGAACGACGTGGTCAACCCAGTTGCACGGACCGACCCGAACAGCCCGATCGCTGGCATGCCGATCCTCGATGTCGACAAATCGCGGACGGTGGTCGTCGTGAAACGGAGTCTCAGCCCAGGTTTTGCGGGCATTCCCAACCCGTTGTTCGCCCTGGACAACACGCTGATGCTCTTCGGCGACGGCAAGAAAATGATGATCGACCTGGTTGCCGCACTGAAAGAGTAAACGCAGACGCTATCTAAAAAACCAAAAGCCGCGAGAGGTTATCCCTGGCGGCTTTTTCTTTTTTTGTTTACGCGTTGTTTTACGATGCCGGTCTTTTCGCGAAACATCGCTTGAATCGCCGATCGTTCGGAATCGCTTAAGTTCAAAAAAACAAAGGCGACCGATTTGGGGCCCGGCTTCAGAAAACCACGAGCTTCCAACCTTAAAACCAACTCACCTCTATCGTCGAACCACTCCCAATCGAGCACGCTATGCCAGGGAGCACGAACGTTTTTCGGTTGAACCATGGCGACATTCATCGAGGCAAGCTTGGGATAGTCTTGGGTATCCGTCTTCAAGGAAAAAAGACGAAACTTAGTCCCCGGATAACAGAAACCCTCCGGGCCAATACTCACGATCAGACCGAGCGACATGACTTGTGCACAAAACACAAAGATTTCGACCAGCCAGATCCAGCCGATAATGAATGTGGCGAAAAAATCCGATTGTGTGTCGTATAAAATAGTGACAATAAGAAAAACCACCAATAGAGGCATGAAAACAAACATGCCGAAACGGATCACGGGCCGTCGCATCTCCGCCGGAATCCCTCGAACCCATAAGCACGTTTGCCCGTCGACCGTGCTACTTTCGAACCGTTTTTCATGCCGCCATTTCCACCGTATCACCCGCCCGAGAAAAATGACGGGCGGGAGCATGAAAACACAAAAGATAAGATTGGCGTAGTCGAACGGATCCATGTTAATCCATGTCGGGGGTCCACAGTTTTGACGGGGCGTCGCCGGAGGACTCGCCGGATGAAGCACCGCCATCGGGAGTCCAGATCCCGCCATCGTCGGCACCCACCTCTTCCTGAGCCGCCGCTTGCATGGCGGCCATCTGTTCGGGAGTAGGCTGTTGCGGGGTGAGAAGGCCTGCCTCGTGGAGAAGCTGGGCCAACGCGTTCATGACGTTCGGGTTGTTGGAGTACTCTCGCTCGATGTCGCGGATCAGCGTGAGCACTTCGTCCTTCTCTTGCCGAGCGATGCGGACCTTTAACTCGGTCAGCTTCCACGGCGCGGTCGGAATTTTTTGCTCTTCGGCTTCCTTGCGGCCACGATCGATAAACGCCATCGCCTGATCCGATGTCTCCGCCTGTTGGGCCAGCACGAGCAGGATATGCTGGCGACGGGTCGGGTCCATATCCGGTGCGTCGAGGAACCGTTCGCCAAATATCACGATCTCCTTCGACATTCCATAAAGCAGCGATCGCACGTAAGCTGCTTCAACCTGCGAGTCGGTCATTTTTGCCACATCAAGTCGGCCAAGCCGCGTCAGGGAGATCGATGCGATATCGATGTCCGTCGGATCGATCGTCTCCAGCATCGGCAGCCCGAGTTTCTCGCGGAGGCGATTGAAATCGAACGGCTTTCGTGCCTGAATAGCGAGCGATTCGAGGACCAAAACGGCGGCGGTCAAGCGGGTTCGATAGTCGGCCTCCCCGGCAATCTCCAACGGGGTCTTGCCATCGAGGAAGCCAAGTCGCATCTGGGGCCACCGTTCGAGCATCGCCCATTCGGTGTAATCATTCACGATCCGGCGATAATCGTCGGGCGTCGTGTTGTCGGGCAACTTCCACGGACAATCGAGCATGTCGAACGTGGCGGAAATCTTTGCGAGCGGCTCGAGTTCCGGCTCGGTATCTTCAAAATAATCCGGGCCGACACTCTTGAGCATCGACGATAGGGCGTTGAATCGCGGCCGAGCGACACCGAAAAGCTCCAAGCGTGCTTCGCAATCGGTCTGTCGCCCGAAGAGGAGCGCCTGACCACAAACACGCGGGAGGGTTTCGAGCCGGACTTCGGCAGCGTCTTGGACCGCTTCACGATCCAACAGCCAGAAGACCGCTTTCGGCGGGACCGCCCCGTCGTCGAAACGGCGCGGGTCGAACGGAACCTGCTCCGATTGTTTCCAAATCGTCAAGCCGGCCACCAGATCATCCAGGTTATTGATCGTGAAGGTCGCCTTCAGTGATTCAAACGTATCGCCGAGCGGATCGTTGGACATGATCCGCGACACGGCCAAATACTCGGCGGCGTCTTCTTGGTTGTCGGTCAATGATGCGGTCTTTTCCCACGCGACCGATGCTCCCTCTTCGTCGCCAAGCCAACCGCGAACCGTGGCAAGGTTCTGCCAGAGCACCAGATGATCACCCACCCGCTCGATCAACTCGGCCAGCATCCGCTCACCTACGGACCAACGGCCACTGATAATCTGCGAGGCGGCCATTTCGTAATCGGCCCGCCAGTCGGCCTGAAAGTCCTCGGGAAGCTCCAAGAATTTCGGATCGGTCTTCATCAGCGTCGGGATCGCTCGCGAGGCAAACAGCCGGCTCATCCGCTCCAGTGGCTCACGATCCTCGGGGTTGGCCAGCGATTGATACTGAAGCAATGCTCGTGCGGAACGGAGCTTGCCTTGCTGGGCCATGACATTGGCAAGAATTGAAAGGGCATCGTAAACCTGGGGAAACATCTGATCTTCCAGATGCTCCAACGCCCCTTGCAGCTCGCTCATCGCGGTGGTCGCATCCCCTTCGAATGCCTTTTGGATCGCCGATTCGGCCAGAGCCAGCGGATTGTCGGGGCACGCCTGGCGGAAGGTGTTGATCGCTTCGGTGGCTCGGTCAAATTGCTCCAGGGCCCTAAGTAACTGAACCTTAATCGCCAACAGGCAGGCTCGGCCAGGGTTTTTCTCCTCGTCACGCTCAATCTGCTCCAAAGCGGCCGCATACTGCTGCCCTTCGATCATTCGGGCGAGCTTCGTCAGCTCCGCACTCAAATCGGAACAACAAAATTTCAACTTTTTGCCAGAGCCGCAGGGACAAGGGGAGTAAGAATCGAGAGCCATAATATATTTCCGTTTTATTTCAGTTCCAGGGGGATTGAATTTCAAAGTTCGAGAGATCGTCGCTCGATCGCTTACGATCGGGCCACATGGCCGCCGCAGTATAACAGGAATCCATGGAAGTTTCGAGCGGCCATTATCTCGAAAACGGAATAAAACCAAAGGCCACACGGCGACGTAACATCATGCTACACAAAAACTTACCAAAACCCAAAGCGGCCTACTCCGAAAAACATCCTTATTTGCGGAAATGAGTCGATTTGCAATAATCAAGGCGGACGCAGGACGAAAGTTTTTCCGAGCCGTTTTTCTCCCCTTATTTTGGGTAAATCCGGCAAAGAGTATCGGTCGACCAAAGCCGATAGAACAAGAGTCGCAATACTCACCCCTCATGCTGGGGAAGGATAGGCGAGTCTTTAAACGCATGTTACGCTGAAGCTATTTGTGAGAAACGAAAATTCTCCCGTGGGACAAACCGATTTGCCCCACGGCAAAAATATCACTTCCTTGCGAACCGGAAGATAAAAACGATGGCAAAATCAAAGCCGAAGAAAAAGATCAATCTGACGATTAACGGAACGCCCGTCACGGCAGACGAAGGGACCACGATCATGCAGGCGGCTGACGCACTCGGGGTCCATATCCCGCGGCTCTGCTACCATCCCGACTTGAGTATGTCGGGTGCATGTCGAGTTTGTATCGTCGACGTGAAGGGGATGGGCTTCTTCATGGCCTCTTGCAACACTCAGGTGTGGGAAGGGATGGAGGTCGAGACCAACTCGCCGGAGATCCGCCAGGCACGCCGCGACATCATTGAGCTGTTGCTGGACAACCATCCCAAAGATTGTCAGACCTGCGACCGGGACGGAAACTGCGAGCTTCAGAACTTGGCCTACTCGCACGGTGTCCGTACACGATTGTTCGAAGGGAAACGGAAAGAGTTCCCGGTCGAAAAATCGAGCCACTCGGTCATCCGTAATCCGGAAAAATGCATCCTCTGCGGCCGCTGCATCCGCGTTTGTGCCGAAATTCAAGGGGTCAACAACCTAAGCCGCTACGGCCGGGGGTTCACGACCCAGGTTGGCCCGGCCCACTTGATGAACATGGACGACTCGGTCTGTATCCAGTGTGGCCAGTGCATCAACGTCTGCCCGACGGCCGCGTTTTTGGAGAAACCGAGCACCGACCCGGTTTGGGCCGCGTTGGCCGATCCCGAAAAACATGTCGTCGTCCAGACGGCTCCTTCGATCCGCGCGGCGATCGGCGAAGGGTTCGGCATGGCACCGGGCACGCCTGCGACGGGCCGAATGGTGACGGCCTTGCGTCGGCTCGGGTTCGACGCGGTGTTCGACACGAACTTCGGTGCCGACTTGACGATCGTCGAAGAAGCACACGAATTCCTTGACCGACTTAATAAAGGCCCGTTGCCGATGATCACCTCTTGCTCGCCGGGCTGGATCAGTTTTATGGAAAAGTTCTACCCCGAGCTGATCCCCAACGCGTCAACCTGCCGGTCGCCGATGAGTATGACGTCGGTCTTGGCAAAAACCTACTACGCCGAAAAGATGGGCATCGATCCGGATAACATCTACGTGGTGGCGATCATGCCGTGCGTGGCGAAGAAGTTCGAGGCGGCCCGCCCGGACCACGCGGACGAAAAAGGTAAGCCATATACCGATGCCGTGCTGACCACGCGAGAGCTGATCTGGATGATCAAGTGCTACGGTATCACACTCTCGACACTGCCGGAAGATGATTTCGACTCGCCGCTGGGACTTTCCAGCGGTGCAGGGGACATCTTCGGCTCGACCGGCGGCGTGATGGAAGCGACGCTCCGCGCGGCAAGCGAACTGGTCACCGGAAAGCCGGCCGATCGACTTGAATTTACCGAGGTCCGAGCCGTCGAAGGGCTCCGCGATACGTACGTCGCGATCGGAACCCACAACATCCACGTCGGTGTGGCCAACGGCCTGGAAAACGCCAAGGTCCTGTTGGATAAGGTCATTGCCGGGGAAGGAGACTTCCACGTGATCGAGGTCATGGCCTGTCCGGGCGGGTGTATCGGCGGCGGCGGTCAGCCGTATCCGCCAAAGGGGACCGCGATCCTCGACCCCGAGCTAACCCGACGTCGGGCCGAAGCCCTGTACACCATCGACAAGGAGAAAGAGCTCCGCAAGTCGTACGAAAACCCTGCGATCTCGGAACTCTACGACAACTTCCTCGGCAGTCCCGGCGGCAACAAGGCTTACGAGTTGCTCCACACCCATTATGAAGCCCGACTCCCGCGCGGGGTTCGTTAGAATACATTTTTCGCGAGCGAAACTAAAATCATGATCCAAAAAATATCGGAAACCGACAATCGGCGTGAAGTGGAACAGGCGGCACGCGACTGCCTGGCACCGGAGATTTGCGATTACATCGAAAAGTGCAAGCAAGATTCCCATCCGGCCGGACAGCTTATCGCGGTCTTGCACCGGGTTCAGGCCAAGTATGGCTATCTCGATCGCAAGCATCTCGACGCAGTGGGTCAACTGCTGGGCGTCCCGACAGCCAAGGTCTCGGGTGTGGCCAGCTTTTATCATTTCTTCCGCCTCAACCCGACCGGTAAGCACGTTATCAGCCTCTGCCTCGGAACGGCCTGTTATGTGAAGGGGGCCGATCTGATCGCCCAACGTTTGACCGAAGAACTCGGCATCACGTTTGGCGAGACGAGCACCGACGGCATGTTCTCGCTCGAAGGGACCCGCTGCCTTGGCACCTGCGGCTTGGCCCCGGTCATGACGATCGGCGAAGATGTCCACGCCAACGTGACCCCCGAACAGATCCCCGTCATCCTTAACGAATACATCCAAAGAGAACGTCAGGAAAAACAGGAAACCGCGTAAGTCAAAAACCACCCGACAGAGGCTATTTTCGAGCTGTGAGCAAAATTTATTTCGTTTCCGACCTGCACCTCTACTCGAGCCGATCGCAAGAGCATCGTTATCTAGAACAAATCCGCGAAAAAGCAAACCAGGCGGAGCAGTTCGTGCTCGGCGGCGATATTTTCGACTTTCGATGGACCACCATGACAAGCGTCGAAGCGACCGTCGCTCGTGCGAGACACTGGCTCTACGAACTGGTAACCTCTTGCCCCCGATGTCATTTCCACTTCGTCATGGGCAATCACGACTATCACGGGCTGTTTGTTCAAGCGATCGAACACCTGGAAGACAAACTCGACAACCTCTCGTGGTATCCCCACTATGTCCGCATCGAAGATAACATCTTCCTTCACGGCGATGTGGTCGACCGCCGGGCCGGTGCTCGCAAAATGGTCAAGCGGCGTGAAAATCACCTCTATCGCAAAAAGCGAGGGCGAATGGCCAGCCAGCTCTACGACTGGGCCATCCAAGGAAACCTCCACAAGCCGATCGTGCGCTACGCCCGAACCAAAAAAACCATCGCTCGCCGGATCCTCAACTATCTGGACGAGATCGGCGAAGGATCAACAACCGGCGTGCAAAATATCTACTTCGGCCATACCCACCTGGCCATCTCCGACTATGAGTACAAAGGGATCCGTTTTCATAACTGCGGTGCCCCGATCGAAGGGCTCCATTTCCGGATTATCGAGGTGCAGTAGGATATTCTCCCGTAGGGTGCGTCTGGACGCACCTTCGGAGAAAACGTTTTTCAAAAGGTGCGTCTGGACGCACCCTACAAAGCATCCCCATAAGCCTTTAAGTCCAAATGGGGGGTAGTAAAGCGGGGGAAATCGATTAAAATGGGGGGTTTTCTATTACAAACCTTTAACCCAAGAAACCAATCCCATGGGCGTACCCCACATCGTCATCGTCGGACGACCGAACGTCGGTAAGTCGAGCCTGTTCAACTGGCTTGCCGGAAAGCGACTCGCGATCGTCGACCCGACCGCCGGCGTCACCCGCGACCGTGTGATCCATTTGGCCGAGTTGGAAGATCGGTTCGTCGAACTGGTTGATACCGGCGGGATGGGCGTCATCGATTCGGACGACCTGACCGATCACATCGAAGAACAAATCCGGACTGCGGTCGAAGCGGCCGACGTGATCCTCTTTGTCGTCGATACGCTCGAAGGGACCATGCCGCTGGACGAAGAGGTCGCCCGCCGTCTGCGATATGCCACGGCACCGATCATCTGTGTGGCCAACAAAACCGATCACGAAGGGGTCGAAACCCAGGCGGGTAATTTCTATCGCTTCGGCCACCTGGTCATCCAAGTCAGCGCCGAACAAAATCGCGGTAAACAACAGCTCATCGACGCGATCCTCGAACGACTGCCTCCGGCGGAAGAAGGGGACGACGATCTGATCCACGAGCCGGAGATGAAAGTCGCGCTGGTCGGACGCCGTAATACGGGCAAGAGCACCTTCATCAACACACTGACCCAAACCGATCGAATGATCGTCAGCGAAGTGCCGGGGACCACGCGGGATAGCGTCGACGTCCGTTTCGAGCTGGACAGCAAGGCGTTTGTCGCGATCGATACGCCCGGCTTGCGACGTGGCAAGAGCGTAAAAACCAACGTCGATTACTTTGGTACCCACCGTGCTTACCGCAGTATCCGACGCGCGGATGTGACGCTGCTGTTTTTCGATGCTTCGCAGCGGATCAGCAAGGTCGATAAGCAACTTTGCGATTATATCTCGAAAGAATACAAGCCGTGTATCTTCGTGGTAAACAAGTGGGATCTGCTGGCCGACTCGATGCCGACCGAGCGCTGGGTCACCTACCTTCGCGATACGTTCCGGACCATGTGGCATGTCCCGATCGCGTTCATCACCGGCGAGACCGGCCGAAACGTGAAAAAATTGATCAACCATGCCCAGATGCTCTTTAAGCAAGCTCGCTCGCGAGTTTCGACGTCGGAACTGAACCAATTGATGAAGGCGGCCCTGGAACACAACCCGCCGCCGCTTGTCTATCACCGTCGTCCGAAAATCTACTACGCGACGCAGGTCGCCTCGCAGCCGCCGACGATCGTCATGTTCTGCAACAACCCGAAGTGGCTGTCGAACACCTACAAGCGATACCTCTTGGGCGTCTTCCGCGACCAACTCGAATTCGGCGAGGTCCCGATCAAACTCTACCTCCGCCGCCGCGAAAAAGACGACGAGACGGACCACATGTCGTAGGTTCGTTAGCCGCGCGACTTTATGTCCGCGCCTCGGCAACCATTTTAAAACCCCGTCGCGTTATCGTGTTGGTATGATTTCATATAAAATCGTGAACTATTTACCAGCGCATCATTAAATCGCGGACATAAAGTCGCGCGGCTAACGAACGTGAACACAATTGGGAGCATTTTTACTCGTGAACGATCGCGGAAACCATCGGTTATAATAATCAACAAATCGCCTTGCGTAAAAACAGACAGAATACGCAACTTACGAAGACGATATAAGATATGCCGATGCCCTTCTCTCTTTTTCTACCTCTCCAGGGTCCCCATCGCTTGCCTATTGGCACAGAATAGCATAAACTGCCTAGTTGGCGCGGCAGTTGTGTCGGTTTTTTGCTTCAGCCAGGATAGGCGATCTGTTATGAACAAGGATAGTGACAAAACGGCTCAAGACTTTTCGAAAGTAAAAGAGAAAAGCCCTGAAACATCCCCCGAGATGGATGTGCTCGGGGCTCGGAAGCTGGCATGGCCGGTCCGGCGAGCGATCACGCTCACCCGACAGTGGCTGCTCGGCCAGCAGGATCGCGACGGTCACTGGGTCGCCGAACTCGAAGGGGATACGATCCTCGAAAGCGAGTACATTCTTTTGCTCGCCTATCTCGGGCGAGAGAAATCGGAAGAAGCACGTCAAGCGGCCGACTACCTGCTCGAAAAGCAGATGCCTGAAGGGGGTTGGCAAATGTACCCCGGCGGGCCGATCGAGATCAGCGGAAGCGTCAAGGCCTACTTCGCCCTGAAGCTGACCGGCCATTGCCCCGGTGCGGAGTACATGCAACGAGCACGCCAAGCGATCCTTGCCCACGGCGGTGCGGACGCGGTCAACAGCTATACCCGCTTCTTCTTGGCGATGTTGGGCCAAATTTCCTACGAACATTGCCCGGCCGTGCCGCCGGAATTCATGCTCGCGCCGAAATGGTTCCCGATCAACATCTATGCCGTCAGCTCTTGGAGCCGGACAATCATCGTCCCCCTTTCGATTATGTGGGCACACCGACCGGTCCGTCATCTGGACGCGAAACGGGGCGTGCGAGAGTTGTTCCTCAAGGAGCCGGAAGAATGGCCGCCGCTGAGATGCCCCAACCTGCCCGGCGGGACCGGTCTGTTCAGCTGGGATCGGCTTTTCCGGACGATCGACCGCTGTTTCCGCTGGGCTCATCGCCATCGTTTTACGCCGATGCGTGCCCGAGCGATCGAAAAGGCCAAGGCGTGGATGCTCAAGCGGTTCAAGGGGAGCGATGGTCTCGGCGCGATCTTCCCGCCGATCATTTGGAGCCTGGTCGCGTTGAAATGTCTCGGCTATGCGGACGACAGCCGCGAAGTACGGCAATGCCACGAGGAGCTGGACGCTCTGAAGATCAAAGATCCGCGTACCGGCTCGCTTCGGTTGCAGCCGTGCAAGTCGCCGGTCTGGGACACGGCGATCACGCTTCGTGCCTTAACTGAAGCCGGCATCTGCCCAACGCGGCCCGAGATCCAACGCGGCGTGGACTGGCTCCTGAAAAAGCAGATCCGCAAGCCGGGCGATTGGTCCGAGACGGTCAACGCGGAGCCGGGTGGCTGGGCCTTTGAATACAACAACGACTTCTATCCCGACTCGGATGATACGGCGATGGCACTGATGGCGTTGCAGTCGCAGTTTGAGGGGTCGCGGCAGCAGCAACAATCCAACGAGGCGCTCCCGCCCGACTTCCGGCTGGTCGATCGGATCATCCACCACACGGAAGACGTGAGCCAGATCCGGCGGTTTGACGACTCGGCCCAGGCGATCGAGCGAGGTCTTGCCTGGATGCTCGCGATGCAAAACAGCGACGGTGGTTGGGCCGCTTTCGATAAAGATAACAACCGAAAATTCCTCTGCTACGTCCCGTTTGCCGACCACAACGCGATGATCGACCCGAGTTCGCCCGACCTGACGGGCCACGTGCTCGACGCGCTCGGCGAGTTGGGGCTTCGGGTCGGCAACCCGTATGTCGATCGGGCGGTCCGCTATCTTCGAAAGAGCCAAGAACCAAACGGAAGTTGGTTCGGACGCTGGGGAGTAAACTATATCTATGGCACGGGCGAAGCGCTCGGTGGGCTTGCCTCGGTCGGTGTGCCGAATGATGACCACGCGATGGTGGCCGGGTCGCAGTGGCTTCTGGCCTCGCAACAAGAGTGTGGCGGCTGGGGCGAATCGCCCGACAGCTACGAGCCGCACGGACGACCGGGGATCGGATCGCCAACCCCTTCGCAGACCGCCTGGGCCATCTCCGGGCTGGTCGCGGCCGGCTTGGAGCACCACCCGGCCGTGATGCGTGGGATCCAGTTCCTTATCGACCATCAAAACGAGGATGGAACCTGGGACGAGCCGGAAGTGACCGGGACCGGTTTCCCGTGTGTTTTCTATCTGAAGTATCACTACTATCGAATTTACTTCCCGCTTCTGGCAATGGCTCGCTGGGCGGTCAAAACGTCCGAAACCATGCCCGACATCCCCACCTGGACCCCGCGGGTTGTATCGCCGGACGCCGAGCCGCCGGAGAAAAACCAGTCCCCGGCAGTCTGAAAAACATGCTTTGCCGCTAACGAGAAACGATTTTCCATGCGATTTCCCCTTTCACTGACCCGATCGATGACCGGCTACCTGATGAAGAAACGGCTTGCCGGTGCGAAGCGGTTTCCGATGGTCTTGATGCTCGAGCCGCTCCATGCGTGTAACCTGCATTGTTCGGGCTGCGGCCGAATTCGCGAGTATGCCGAGTATGTCAAGGACCAACTCACTGTCGAGCAGTGCCTCGCGGCGATCGACGAGTGTGGGGCACCGATCATCAGCGTTTGTGGCGGGGAGCCGCTGATCTATCGCGACTTGACCCGACTGCTGGAGTCGATCCTCTCGCAGCAAAAACATATCTACCTCTGCACCAACGGCCTGCAACTGGCCGAGAAGGTTGACTCGCTGCCACGAGATAAACGCCTCTTTATCAACGTCCACCTCGACGGCATGGAAGCGACCCACGACCTGATCACCGGCCGATCGGGATCGTTCGCCCGAGCGGTCGAAGGTCTGCGTGCGGCGAAAGAGGCTGGCTATTTCGTTTACACCAACACGACACTCTATCGCGAGACGGATATGAATGAAGTCGTGGTTTTGTTCGACTATCTCAGCGAGTTGAACATCGACGGGTTCATGCTCTCGCCCGCGTATGGGTATGAAGCGGTCTATGACGAATCGGCGGAAAGCGCGGAGGCGATCTATCTGACCAAAGCGGAGATCCACGAACGGTTCCGCGAGGCCCGCCCGCTCTTGGAGAAGTATCGCCTGACCACCTCGCCCGTCTATCTCGATTTCCTCTGCGGCGAGCGAGAGTTGGACTGTGCCGCCTGGGCCAACCCAACTTACAACATCTGCGGCTGGAAGGGGCCTTGCTATCTGTCGACCGATGCCCATTATCCGACGTATGCCGAGCTGATCGAGAAGACCGATTGGGACGCGTTGGGGCACGGCCGCGACCCTCGCTGCGAAAACTGCCTGGTCCACTGCGGTTTCGAGCCGGCGGCCGTCTTTGCCGCGAACCGCCGTCTCCGCGACATCTGCCGCATGGCCGTTTGGCAATTCAGCTAAGCCGCCTGCGTTTACTGTTATGGCAAAATCATTTCTTGAGAAGCTTCAGCCCGACGACTTCTCCCTGACAAGCACCGCTGACACCGATATACGGTGTGCCTTTCGACAAAAGTCTTTGTAGCTCTCCGTCGGTCTGGGTGCCGAGCCATGGAGAAACATAGCTTTCCTGAGGATCGAGACGATTGCCATCCACTTTCATGTAAACGATCTGGATCCCATCCAGAAAAGCGCCGACGCGTGCCTGCATGCCGCCGATCGCGTATCCC
>JASFHG010000019.1:0-15479 GCA_050123355.1 Planctomycetia bacterium | reverse complement strand
ATTCGCTCGCATCTCGCGAGTGAGCTCGACTCGCCTTATCGACTCTTCCGAGAGGTTAGCATATCCGCTATCCGTACCTCCACTTCCGAAAAGATCCTGTATCTGGTGCGATATTTTTCGAGCAGACGCTTTTTGCTCGGCTTGAAGTTCGAGCGATTTCAAGTCCGGCAAATCAGGGAGCCCCTTCGCTTGTACCTTCGCCTCCCGAGGCGAGACCGACGCAGCAGAACCGCCGACAGCGTCCTTCGAAGACGAGGCGGGAGAAATCGGCGCATCCGAGGGAATTCCTTGCCACCGACTCGCCATGAACTTCTGGATATAAGTCCCTCGATCACCGCCCGGCTTCAGTCCGAGTGTTTTGAATTTCGTCTTCAGATAGCGGGCAGCCAGAATCCCGCCCTCGCCGGCCGGATCACGACCTTTCAGCTCATCGGACGCGAGGGTTGCGACATATCGAAACAACAATTGCGGATCGATCGTCGTTTTGGAAGAAACCTTCGACGATTTAGAAACAGAACGTGACGGTTCGGCGGCAAAGACCGTGGCGGTCACAAGACAAAACAGGCCCAAAAATAAAACAGCCTGTCGAAACGGTCGATAGCGGTCGTTCATGGTGTCGTCTTCAAAAAGTTGAAATGCCAAGCAGCGAGATTATGGATCGTTAGTAAATTCTACCCGTGCGTCACGGTTGGCCAATTCAGTAACCAGCTCGAGCACCATCTGGTCAATCCGTCGCAGTCCGTCAAAATGAACCAGCTCGATGTCGTCGGTCGGCGCATGGTAATCCTTGTGGATGCCCGTACAAAAAGTGACACTGGGGATCCCCGACACGCAAAACGGCCAGTGGTCCGAGTTACCGCCCATCTTCCAATCGAGAATTTTAAACTTGGCCTTCTCGGCATGAGTATTGATCATCTCCGACAATTGCTTCGAGCTCCCGCCGCCCAGTACAAGCAGCTTATCATTACGGAGCCGGCCGATCATGTCCAAATTGATCACCGCGACGACTCGATCCATCGGGATCGTGGAAGATTGGGCCCAGTGTGACGATCCCAAAAGCCCTTTCTCCTCACCGTCCCACGCCGCAAAAAGGACCGAGCGACGTAGCGGCTCCTTACGATGAGACAAAACACGAGCCAATTCGAGGACGGACGCCGTCCCGCTCGCGTTATCGTCCGCACCGTTGTATACCTTGCCATTACGAACCCCCAGATGATCGAAATGGGCCGAGACAATAATAATCTCATCCTTCAGTTTGGGATCCGAGCCGGGCAACAAACCGAGCACGTTGCGGCAACTCCAATTAGGCTCGTTTCGTTTACGTTTTTGAAATTGCCGATTAAGCCAATTCGAAAGTCTTTGGGCCGCCTCGTCCATCTCCTTGTCGCTCATCGGCGATTTCGCGTTCTTTCCGTCTTCATCCTCCGCATCAGGATCGTCTTCCTTGCTATCACCTTCCTTGCCATCCTCCTCACGAAAACCGATCCCCTTCTGACCGGTCTTCTGAGCCACCTTACCGTCTTTCGGAAAAGCCTTTCGCCCCTTAGTCCAAAACATGCTTTGCGACCGTGAACCGATAAACTTCTGGGCATACAAGCCCTTATTCCCTTTCGGCTTGAGACCCAGTTTCTCGAACTCTCGGGTCAAATACTTCGCCGCCATCGGCCCACCTTCATTGGCCGGATCGCGACCTTTGAACTCGTCCGAGGCAAGGGTCGCTATATGCCGATGCAGCTCGGACTCGGAAATATCATGCTCGGGAACAACATCCGAAGCAACTTTTGTTTCCTGAACTGCTTGAGAAGCGACCGCCGTGCCCTGTTCTCCGGCATAGAGCGATGCCACACCGCCAAAAGCGATCATCCCCAAGAACAAAAATCGCAGCACGAAAGTTCGTGGTCGACAACCGTATTTTCGCTCAACTTTTTTCATCGGTTTTTATCTACTTTCGGTTTGTCGCCTTACTTGTCTGCCGGCTTGGCACCTTCGATGCTATCAAGAATTTTTCCGAGGACCTGCTGAGTCGCCCGATCGGAATTGGCGCTCGTGTTGTATCGATGATACTGGAGCAAGATCTGATCGGTCGTCAAAAGAACCCCCTTTTGCTCGACGCACTTTTGAAATGCAGCCAACGCTTTCTGCCGATCCTCGATCGGTTGGAGCTCGCTGCTCGCCAAATCGACCAGCGACTTCTGAGCCGCGGGCGTCCCGAGCTTTCCGAGCAACGTGATCGCTTTCTCGCTCAACTCGGGCAGATAAATCGCGCCGAGCGCCGGCGACTCGGCCGGTCGGACCGCAAAGAGCTGATCCTTCGACTCGGCAAGACGGTTCAAGTGGCCCAACGCCACCGCGGCATAGCGGAGTCGAAGCTCGGGCGTGGTCGACGAGCGGACGACTCGTGGCAGCACCTGAGCCAGTTGCCATGCGGCAGTCTTCTGATCCTGTGGGCTGGGATAGGCCTCGGCCAGCGGATGTTTCGCGGCAGCCCGTTCGGCTCGGCCCGACTGACCGTCAAACGACATCACCACCACCGGCAAGCCGGCCATCCGACCGTCGCGATGAAGTTTTTGCACCAAGATATTAACATTCGGCTTCTCGATCCGATCGTCGATGAACACGACCTCGAAGTCCGGCGACCTCGCTAACTTCATCATCATCTCGTTCCCGGTCGTTGCCGTTTCGACTTCGTAACCCAAGGCCGTCAGAAAACCGCCCACCCGATTCGCTTCGGTCAAGGTTCGAGCCGCGACGATCGCGCGACGCGCCCCGGTCGACGAAGCCGTGAACTGAAGCCCCTCCGATACATAACTCGAGCCGGGAAACGGCATCGTCGGTCGCAAGGCAAGGATCACTTCCAACGCCGCAAAACGCAAATGCGGGTTGCCCGAGCGGGTTGCCCGCACCAACGGCGTCGGCTTGATACCTGTCTGAAGCAAGGACTTCATCTGATCCGGTCCGAAACGCCCCAATAACTTGATGGCCGTGATGGCTGCCGTCGTTCGATCGGTCAACAAGGCGTTTTCCAACGTGGTCATGATCGGACCGGGACCAAACCGCGTGATCTGATCGGCAAGCTCATCCTGCACCACGATCGACGCATCCCCTTCGGCCATCAGTCCGAGTCGCTCCATCTCGGCCATGAGATAGACCTGGCGACTCTTCTCGTTTTTCGGATCGATCATAAAGGCGTCTTTCGCCAACATGGTCGCCACCACCGCATCGGCCAAGCGAGCCGGGTACTCGGTCGCCGCTACTGCCTGCATGTCCTGGTCCCACTGCCAAATCGTGGCCGTGCGATCCACATCCTCCGCACGGATCGGATCGTCGAGCCGGTCGAGATACTGCCGAGCCCGATCCGTCAAAACTTGGACCGCCTCGTCCGGCTTGGCAACACTGCCGATCAACACCTTCAGTGCCGATTGGGCCGCCTTTTGAACCGCCGGGTCCCCCTTCGGTAACGTCGCCGGGCCGAGCAGATAAATCGCCGCACGAGTCGCGCGAGTTTGTTTCAAAACTTCGATCGACTGGATCGCCAGTGTCGGATTCGGCGAGCGGGCCGCCGCGATCAACTGCCGCTGGGCATCGACATCGATGTACTCCAACACGGATCGGACTTCGGTAAACTCCGCCTTCCGCTTCGGATCGGCAAGCACCTTCAGCAACGGAACGACCGCCGCGGAGCCCGAATCTCGCAGGCCGGCAATGGCACGAATCCGAACGTCGTGCGATGGGTCTTGCAGTTTGGCAATAAGTTGCTCAATACGCTGAGGATCGCCCAGCTTCTTGTGGAGCGCTCCGAACGCCGCCTCGGCAACCATCTTTCCTTCCGGCTGGATCGATCCATTTGCACCAATCCGCTCGAATATTCCCGAGCCATAACGCTTCGTCAACTTCAGCCAACCGTCTTGGTCCAAGTTGGCTTGGACCAACTTTTGCAAAAACTTCTTGGCAAGATTCGCCTCACCATGTTTCGCAAGCACGTCGGCCGTAAACAGCCAGCCTTGCGGCGTATCGGGGCTCGACGTCAGCACCGCCGCCACGGTCGGCTCTTTTCGCTCGAAGCGAGAAATCGTCTCGGTAAGCTCCGCCTTGCTGATCGCCGACGGATCCGCAGGCGTCCCGGCCGAAGGAACCTGCTGAGCCATGACAACCGACGAAACGACTATCAGCAATAAAGAAAAACCAAAGCAGAGGATAGATGACTTCATGATATCCACCAATGTTAAGAAATGGAGGTGAATTTCCTTTCACGTCCTATTGATTTAAATTATTCAAAAAATTATCCCGGAGGGACAAATTTATCAATATCTGTTTCAGCCAAAATCGGCTAACCGGCGCACTCCCGATCAAACACCGAGATTCTTCTTCCAACGCTCGATCTGTTGGCGTACGCGTTCCGGGGATGTCGAGCCGTAGCTCTTCATCGCACCGACGGCACGCTCCACACCGAGCACATCGTATACTTTTTCGTCCAACTCAGGATGGGCCTCTTGAAAATCTTCCAGCGGCAGTTCCGCCAGCGAACAGTTCTCTCGACGCGCCTTTCCGACCAGACGACCAATCACACCGTGCGCCGTCCGCTGCGGGATGCCACGACCGATCAAATACTCCATCAACGTTGTCGCGTCGAGGTATCCCCGATCGAGCCGCTCGGCAATCACCTCTCGATTCAACACGGTTTCGGCCACCAACGGCGCGGCAAGCTCTAAAGATGCATGGACCGTATCGAACGAATCGAACAACGGCGGCTTGTCCTCTTGCAAGTCCCGATTGTACGCCAACGGCAACCCTTTAACCAAAACCATCAACGTCTGCAAATTGCCCAACACCCGAGCCGTCTTGCCACGGATCAGCTCCAAGACATCCGGATTGATCTTTTGCGGCATGATTGACGAACCGGTGCAGAAAGTCTGAGGGAGCGTCAGGAAGCTGAACTCGGAGGTCGACCAGATGATCCACTCCTCGGCCCATGTGCTCAAATGCTCGGCGACCAGCGCCATCGCAAAGGCAAACTCCAGGACAAAATCGCGATCGCTCGACGTATCGAGACTGTTCTCCGTCACCCCCTCGAAGCCAAGTCGTCGAGCCACGTTCTCACGATCGATCGGCAAACTGGTCCCCGCCAGCGCGGCCGCGCCAAGGCTCAATATATTGGCCCGTCGCCGTGCATCGGCCAGCCGCTCCCGATCTCGCTGGAATTTTTCGCAATAGGCGAGCCAATAGTGCGGGGCGAGAACCGGTTGTGCTCGTTGGAGATGGGTATAGCCGGGAAGGATAACGTCAAAGTCGCTATCGCATCGCTCGACAAACGCCTGCTGAAGCGCTTCGAGCCGTGCATCCAGGTCATCGATCGAGGCACGGACCCAGAGCCGGAGATCGGTCGACACCTGATCGTTGCGGCTTCGACCCGTATGGAGCTTCCGTCCGACGTCTCCGATCCGCTCGATCAACGCCTTTTCGATATGCATGTGGATATCTTCCAGCTCGACACGGTACTCGAACGCTCCGGCTTCGATCTGGGCTTGGATATCTTGGAGACCGTTTTCGATCTGTCGGCACTCGTCGGCGGTCAACAGTCCGACATCCGCCAGCATCCGCGCATGGGCAAGTGACCCTTCGATATCATGGACGTAGAGCCGCTGATCGAAGCTGATACTTTCGGTAAATTGTTCAACCCGCCGGTCGGTCGCCTGATCGAAGACGCCTCCCCAGGCCTTTTCGGTTGTCACTTTTTTCGCCACAGTCGCTATATTCCCTACGCTCTCTGAGGGCCCATTTCGGATCAAAAGACCCCCCTGGGTTGAGTATATACTATAACCTATTTAGTCTAAGAGGGTTTCGGCCAAAAGTCAATGCGGGGAAGCCTTTTACCTCCTTATAGTGGGCAAATCCGGGGCTCCCTCTTTTTTATAGGCTAAAATTAAGGGAACAGAGAAGAAGTCGATACCCTCAGCGCGGGCAACCACCCGCGCTTTGGGTCGACTTATTCTTGGTAATCCACGCCCCCCACCGTCACACGAAAAGTATACCTCCCATGCAATACCCGGCCCGTATATTCTTCACTTTTATCGCCCTGCTCTTGGTCCTTTCCACCCCGGCCACCATCCAGGCCGAGGAAGAAAAAGTGCCGGATTATAAGCTGATGGAAGACGGCACGGCCGACCTGGGGAAGTATCAAATCGAGATCTTCGACCCGGTTCTCCGCAAAAAGCTCAGCGTCAATTTCGAGCTTTTGGGAGCGGTCCAATTCGACGATCAAGAAAAATTCATGGGCTACATGAAGCGGCACTATTATCAACTCCGCGAACTGGTAAATACGACGATCCGGACTTGCACTTCCGATCAATTGACCGATCCGACGCATCACACGCTCAATCGCAAAATCACCTCACGAGTCAATCGGGCATTTGGCTGGAAATTTCTCAAGTCGGTTGAACCGATCAACTATCGGCTGATACAATGGTCCAAGGAAGAAGGGATGGTTCTCATCCCTCTACGGCCCATGCCCACACCAGAAGAAAAGTGAGTCCTTTTCGATGTTACACTTTCTCGCTTCCTGGCCATTAGATCGATATGTTTATATCGTCGAATGGATTGTCCGTATCATCATGCTCCTGGTGCTTATGGGCCGTCGGCAGCATCGCTCGAATCTCACTTGGCTTTTAGTGGTTTTCTTCTTACCGGTCCCCGGCATGATCCTTTACCTGCTGATCGGCCAGAACCGGCTCCCTTCGCGACGGGCAAGCCGTTACGCCAAATTATTGGAAAGTTTCGATGTAGTCCGAAAGCGTTTTGAAGATCATCCCAGCACGACCTCATTGAATCTGGCTCCCGAATTTGCTTCGACCGGCCAATTCGTGGAAAAGCTCGGTAATCTTTCGATCGTAAAAGGAAACGACAACGAGATCATCATCGATACCGATCACATGATCGACCGCCTCGTCGAAGATATCGACAACGCCAAAGAGCACGTCCACATGCTCTATTATATTTTTGTCAATGACGAGACCGGCCGCCGGGTAGCCGAGGCGCTCGCCAGGGCCGTGCAACGTGGCGTAACCTGCCGAGTATTGGTCGACGCGGTTGGCTCGAAAGCTCTTTTCAAGCGGCTTGGCCCGGAGATGATCAAGCAAGGGATCCAGCTCCACGCAGCCTTGCCGGTGAACTTGTTCCGACGCCGCATGGCTCGCATCGACCTGCGCAACCATCGCAAACTGGCGATTATCGACGGACGGATCGCCTACTCGGGCTCGCAGAACATCGTCAATGCCGACTATGGCAAGAAGAACCTCGCCTGGCACGACATGTCGGTCCGCTCCACCGGTCCGATCGTTCTTCAACTTCAAGCCGTCTTCATTGGCGATTGGTACTTTGAAACGGACGAAATCCTCGATACCGAAAAGGCCCTGCCCGACCCAACCGAAACCGGTACGAGTATCGCCCAAACGCTCCCCTCCGGGCCGGACTATCCCACGGAAAACTACCAGCGGATCGTGGTCACCGCTTTGTACGGCGCGCAAGAACAGGTCACGATCACCTCGCCCTACTTCGTCCCGGACGAGTCGTTCATGCAGGCGATGGAGGTCGCCGTTTTGCGTGGCGTCAAGGTCGACCTGATTCTGCCCCAAAAATGTGACCAGATCCTCGTCGGCGCGGCCTCACGCTCCTACTACGACGAACTGCTTGACCTGGGCGTAAACCTTTATCTCTACGAACCGGGGCTGCTCCATGCCAAGACCTTGAGTGTCGACGATCAGATCGCGCTGATCGGATCGAGCAACTTCGACATCCGCTCTTTCGCGCTGAATTTCGAGATCAGTTTGATCTTCTACGGATCGGACATGGCCGACCGACTCCGCACGATCCAAAAAGAATATCTCGAAAATTCGAAACTCCTCACCCAAGAGACCTGGCAAGGCCGTGGCTGGTGGGCCGAACGCTTCGAAAACATCGCCAAAATGCTAAGCCCCTTGCTCTAGGCATCTTGTTTATTGAATCTAAGGCATTCAGAGTTACGAGCTTTCTATACCAAGCCGAAATTGGGCCGCGAAGCGTGCCCTATTTCGGATCCGGAATAGGGACTGATGTCCCAATTCCGGCTTGAACATGTAGCTTAAATACCTAACTCTATAACCGTCAGACATGGGCAAAAAAACTTGACGCCCCGCTTTTCGTGACCTACGGTTCCGTAGTCAATGGAAATATCCCACCCGAATGAACCGGACTGCACGGTTCGGTTATTCAAATCATCCACACTGTATCGGTTATGGCACTGCGCCAAGTAACCAATCACACTCCCCCCATCTCCCCCTTCCATGCAAAAAAGGAACAAGTCATGACAAATCAAAATGAAAATTCCAGTCCCGTTGAATCGCTCCAAAGCAATTGGGGTTGGTTCCTCGCACTCGGCATCTCGCTGGTCGTCGTCGGAGCACTTGCCGTTTGCCTGCCCGCGATCGCGACCGAAATTACGATCTTCGCCCTCGGATGGCTGCTGATCGTCGGTGGTGTTATCCAGGCGATCCATGCGTTTACCGCCGGCAAATGGGGCGGCACCGTCTGGGAACTCCTGACGGCCATCCTTTACGGCGTTGTCGGTATCCTGCTTTTGGCCAACCCGGTCCTGAGCATGTTCGCCCTGACCATTTTCCTGGTCGCCTTCCTCCTGATCGAAGGCCTCTTCCAGATCGTCACCGCCTTCCAGGTCCGCAACAACAGCAGTTGGGGCTGGGTCCTCTTCAGCGGTGTTGTCGCGATCATCCTCGCCGGAATGATCTGGTCCAACATGCCGGGCGACGCCCTTTGGGTCCTCGGACTCCTGGTCGGCGTGAACATCATCTTCAGTGGCTGGGGCATGACGATGGTCGCCTTGGCTGCCCGCGATGAAACCACCCAAACCACCACCCAAGGTCAGACGACGTCGACCACGACCGGCACCACCAGTACCACAACCGGCACGACCAACACGAACAACGACGAGTATCTGGGCACCTAAAAACCCTGTTAGCCCGGCCGCCTGCGGCCGGTTTTAGAGAAAATTCCCGTCGCAGGCGACGGGGCTAACATTCAAAAAAATAGGTTTTCGGATAGGCTTCAAGCCATCTCGTTAAGATAGATAAACCAGACAAAACCGCCGTACTTGCCCAAGTGCGGCGGTTTTTTTATGGCAAACAACCCCCCTCAGTCGGGCTAGCCAGACAGTCTATTTTCCCCATAAAAACTGCTCTTTGTCCCCTTGCCACTTCTAGCTACAATGAGGACCTAAAATAGTGCAAATATCAGGGCCACAACCAACGCGACGCTGCCGAGCAGCCCGAGCACGATCCACCAGGTCGGCTTGCCCGAAAAGGGGCTCGTGGAAAACGTGATGTACTCCCCACAGATAGGACATCGAGGAGTATCTTCATAGATCGTCGCACCACAGGCAGGACATTCGACCGTATCCGACGCATCGTCGAACGATTCGTCTTCGTCATACGTATCATCGTAGTCGTCGTACGAGTTGTCGTATTGATCATCGTTATAGGTCATAAGTGGTTTCCTACTCTACAAACAGAACATTTGTCCGTCATGGAGGACGAAAATGAATTCACTGAAAACCATGGCCACCGCCGTTATCATGGCGGGCGTTTTGTACGGGGTCTATATCTTCCTTAATCGGACGCCCGACGATTCCAACTCGCCCGAAATGGCAAAAGAGTGGAACAATATCAAGTCGGACGTGCCGGACGTCAACGTCACACCTCCGACGGCCGAAATCACCCCCGGCGGCCTTGCCGAGGTCAGCCCGGAACAAGCTTTCAGCGGGATTTCAACCACGCCCACGACTCCTTCGACACCCTACCCCGACACCGCTAATGTAAATGTAAGCCTCCCGACAGGAACCCCGGACCCAACAGGCGTACAGGCACCCGTCTCCCCTCCGATCGGCAGCCAATATGATCCCAACAATAACACCACCTCCGGAACCACCTACTCCGGTGATCCCACGGTCAATCCCAACGGCACAACGCCTGCCCAGGACAACTCGTGGCAAAATACCATGGCGCAGGTTCAGCTCCAACTGGCCGAAAAGCGGTTGGCCGATGCACATCGCGATCTGAGCCAGGCCTATTTCGATCCAAATACGACGCCCGAAAACAAAAAGAAGATCGAACCGCTTCTCGATCAACTTGCCGGGACGGTGGTCTACTCGAAACAACATCTTCTCGAAAAACCTTACAAAGTCAATCAAGGCGATACGCTCGAAACCATTGCCCGGCAGTTCAACGTGCCGGTCGGACTGATCGCCAAGATCAACGGCCTGAATCCAAGTACTCCCCTCCAGGCAGGCCAAGATCTAAAAATCGTTCAAGGCCCCTTCAGTGCGACGATCGACCTGAGCGACCATGAACTGACACTCACCACGGCCGACGGTCGATATGCCGGCCGGTTCCCGATCGGTGTCGGCCCTTATGCAAACAACATCAACGAAAAAAGCGTTTTTATGGTCATCAACAAGAGCGACACCTCGCCACGTTTCGAGCAAGGGCAAACCCACCTCGGACGACGGTGGATCGGCCTGAAAAACGAGTTCGGATTGCACGGAACGGACAACCCCGGCTCCATCGGAACCTCCAACGGAAACGGTGCCATCAGCCTGGGCGACAAAGACATCGCGGACCTCTTCGACATCCTGTCGTTCCAATCGAAAGTAACGATTCAACCGTAAACGCTTTTATCTATTCGCAAAACTTACAAAATGAGCCCGGTCGCCTCTCAAAGGGAACCGGGCTCATGGTTTTATTGCAAACGCAAAGTGCTTTGCTCGTCTTACCGATTGATCAAAGGAGTTACTTCCCGCTTGGTATGGCCGGTATACAACTGGCGAGGTCGGTGAATTCGAGCGGATGGCGAAAGGTGCATCTCACGCCAATGGGCAATCCAGCCGGGAAGACGTCCCAACGCAAAGAGCACGGTAAACATACTCTTCGGGATACCCATCAAGCGATAGATGATGCCGGAATAGAAGTCGACGTTCGGATATAGCTTCCGCTCGACAAAATAAGGATCGTTCACCGCGATCTCTTCGAGCTCTTGTGCCAACTCGAAAAGTGGATCGTCTTGGGCATACTTATCTACCAATTTATGTGCCACCTCCTTGATGATCTTCGCACGCGGATCATAATTTTTGTAAACACGGTGCCCAAAACCGGACAGACGGAACGGATCGTCGGGATCTTTCGCCTTGTCGACATACTTGCCCAAGTCGCGGTTATCTTCGAGAATCGTCTGGAGCATGTTCAAGCACGCTTCGTTCGCTCCCCCGTGAAGTGCTCCCCACAAGGCACAGATGCCTGCCGAGATACTCGAGAACAGGTTCACGTTACTCGAACCGACCATCCGAACCGAAGAAGTGCTACAGTTCTGGCCATGGTCGGCATGTAAAATCAGAAGAATGTTCAACGCATCGACAAAGTCGGGATTCATCCGATACTTCTCGCTCGGCACCGCGAACATCATGTGCAAGAAGTTCTGACAGTAGTTCAAGTGATTTTGAGGATAGATGAACGGCTGGCCGATCGATTGCTTGTGACTGAACGCCGCGATCGTCGGCATCTTGGCCATTATGCGATAGATCGACAGTTCGGTCTGACGCGGATCGCCCGGGTCGGCCGAGTCCTTGTCATAAATCGCCAACGCCCCGACGACCGAGCTGAGAATCGCCATCGGTTCGGCATAAGGAGGAAAACCGTGGAAAATGGTCTTCATCCCTTCGTGCAGCAAAGTATGGAGACGGATATTCGTGCGGAACGATTCAAGCTGTTCGGAGTTGGGAAGCTCTCCATAGATCAGCAAGTAGGCGGTCTCCGTGAAATCGCATTGCTCGGCGATCTGCTCGATCGGATAGCCTCGATAGCGCAAGACGCCACGCTCGCCATCGACATAAGTGATGGTACTCATGGTCGCCCCGGTGTTGGCATATCCCTCGTCCAAAGTAATATGCCCGCTCATGGCATACAGCTTGGAGATATCGATAGCCCGATTCCCCTCCGTCCCAACGCGAACCGGCAAATCGACTTCTTGGTCGCCAAGCCGCAATTTCGCCACTTCTGATGAAGAACTCATATACTTTTCTCCTTTTCAACTTGCCCACCCAGTGTGGTTCGGTACATTCGCTAGTCGATTGAAGGATAACATATTTATGAAGATCCAACAACCGGGCGCAAGGGACCGCCACAACATAAAGCATTACCACACAAAGACTTAAAACCCAAACACTTCCCGCAACGGGAGAAGAAAACTGGCCCAGATAGGGGGGGTCCAATCCTATTAACCAGATCAAAGAGCTTCGGCCACCAAACCGAGTTCGCGGAAATTTTCAGAAAATCCCCGAAGGACACCCAGTCCTCGTTTATAGAGAATCAAAATATTCAAAGCCACAAAGGTCTCAATATGCTTATACTAAGCCGAAATTGGAACGCCAGTTCCTATTTCGGGTCCGACCCGGAATAGGGCACGCTTCGCGGCCCAATTCCGGCTTAACGATATACAACCCCTTAGTACCAGCCATACCCCCAAAACCACGGGTCGCCCCATCGCTCGCGTAAGAGGATCTGGTCGATGCCGCCGCGTGCATTCCGGAGTCGGATATTTTGGAGGATCAGGCCCGACTGCCGATAGGTCGGGTCGGTCGGGGCGTAAACGGGGGCCTCCGGGGCATATTGGGTCACCCGTTCGCCCGTGGTCGGGCTATGGGTGTATTGGGCCTGACGAAAGACCCAATTCGAGGCATCGGCCGCCGTACAGAAAAACGCCACCGCGCAGCCGGCCGCTAAAATAATCACAAGATGTCGAATCATGGGGAGTACCTTCAACGTTGCAAATAAAAATCAAGGGGGACAAGGGGTCCGTCCAACGGGTATCCTTCGAATCGCATCCATTCGGAGGTCAAACCAAGAATCACTGCAAGGTCTGGACCGTTAATTCTCCTTTTTTCGGACCGTAGAAATCCGGATCGTAGTAATATTGTTTGCCGGGCGGTAGTTCCGGAAGCTGGATGCCATAGGGCACGAGGATCTTTTCTTCAAACTCTTTCGCGTCTTTCGGAGTGCGGTTATCATTGAACGCCTTAAACTCCGTCATCGCCTTGGTGAGTTGGTTCTGAGTGATTTGCTCTTTACCTCCAAAATAAGCCGATATCGCCGTCCCGATAGGTTCAGTACCGCCATAACCGGTCCCTTGAGCACCCATCCTTCCTTGGTATTTTTCGGTATTGACAACCTGGGGCGGACGATTCCGTGCTTCCTGTTCGGCTTTTTCCTTGGCCAATCGTGCGGCCTCCGCCTCTTGAGCGGCCTTCTCTTCCGCCGCTTTTTTCGCCTTTAGCTCGGGCGGGAGCGGCTCCGGCTCGCCACCAACACAACCGGCAATCAAAAACGCCATGCCCAAAATGATACAAATCGTTCGGTTCATTTCCTTATTCTCCTTTTTATATCACTAGTACTTTGTCGCAGTAAAATGTTTCAGCGTAAGTTTAGCCGCCGAACATCGTTCGGCGTGTTTTGACGCCACGAAAGCGCGTCGAACGATGTTCGGCGGCTAAACAAGAAACCATAAAATCATTTTGTGACAAATTACTAACAGTGACATTCGGTACACCAACTATTCACTAACGCGAATCTGTTGCATCTTTCGCATTGCACGAACCACCGGCCCTTGCGGATGCGGACCGTTGGCCGGCGTGGAACGCTCGGTCGGCTCCAGCGAGAACGACCACGATTCCATATCCCGGATCGCACGCCGGGCGGTCAAATCAAACGAAAGCGGAGTGATCGCCACGTTCCCCCGCGACACGGCCGCCAGATCGGTGCCCTGCCCGGTCGACTCTGGCGCACTGCCGTTCACCCAAAAATAGTCACGACCCCAAGGATCGCTCCGCTCGTCAAAACGGTCGCCATAGCGGGTCAGATCCATCGGAACGACCTCGACCCGGGGATCTCCCTTCAGAGCGGCCAGCGGGATGTTGATGTTATAAACCAGCGACGGCTTCTCTTCCGACTCGGCCTTGGCTCGACGTTCTAAAATCGTCCGAATCAACTGGACCGCCAAAGCGGCCGCCGTGTCGTAATCCGCTTCGGGATCGAACTCGAGGGAAACGGCCACGCTCGGCGTCTCGAAAACGGCCCCTTCCAACGCGCCGGCAACCGTACCGGAATAGAGGACGTTGATCCCGGCATTCAACCCGCCGTTGATCCCGCTGACGACCAGATCCGGCTTCTTGTCGCAGAACCGAACCATCCCGAGTTTGACGCAATCGGCCGGGCTACCCTCGACAGCCCAGCCCCAATGTTTGGCTCCATGATAAACCTCTTTGACAATCAACGGCGTCAGAAAGGTGATCGAGTGGCTGACCCCGCTTTGCTCCGTGACGGGCGCGACCACATCGACCTCGCCCAACTCCCGCAGGTGCCGATCCAAGGCAGCCAAGCCGGGCGAATAGATGCCATCGTCATTGGTCAAAAGAATACGCACGTATAACCTCTTCTCTGATATACCTAAACCCATACGTGGGAGACATTTTCAGCAAAGTCCAGCGAACAACGGGAGCGAGTAAACCTCTCCGAGCGGTAGCTCGTACCGGCTGCGGCCCTGCCGCCCGCCTCTCGTCCATCATAACCAGAAAATGGGTTTAGCTCAAGCAGCGGGCACCCCCCCATAAAGCCCTTGAATTTCCGGGGGTCGCTCCTATATACTGATACAGGAAGTAGTTAAAGCTTCAGCCAACGGAAGAGGTGTAAAAATGCAAAAGTTATTCGACAAGCTCCAAAATTTCTCGGGCGACATGATCTTCTACGGGATCGTGGCAATCGCCGTCCTCATTGGATTGGGGGTCGCGATAAAAATCCTCAAAGGAATCTTTCGATCCCAAAAACGATCCGGGCGGCTTGAAAGCAGTCTGACGATCGATATCGAGAAGCTGCCCGTCGGCCCCATGCCCAAGGAAGGACCGATGCTGGAATTCTATAACTGGCCGGTCCGCGTCGCGCTGGTCGTCTTCGCGCCCGCCGGCACCGGTGCCGAAAAGCTGTCGTTGGATCGCTGGAACGACGCGTTCGACTCGATCGTTCCCGGCCTGGCACGTGTGATCGATGCCCAACGGCCCACGATCCGGACCTGGCCCGCGCAGCTTAGCGCCTCCGGTTTCGCCAGCAAATTCTTCCAGCACGTCCCGCTACCGGGCGACAACGGAAAAGGCTCCGTCTTCAGCGCGGCCGCCGGCACGTTCATCCTGAACAACCGACCCATGCTCGTCGGCATGGTCTTCGAAGCAGCAGAACCCGATCGACACGGTCAGTACACCGTCAACAACGCCAACGAATGGCTCAACATGCTGCGGGTGAGAAGTAAGTAATTTGTGATAAGAAATGTTTTTGAGTCTCAGGTATTTAAAGTCACAAAGTTTTTATATTCTTACGCCAAGCCGAAATTGGGACGCT
>JASFHG010000018.1:0-15494 GCA_050123355.1 Planctomycetia bacterium | reverse complement strand
TCCCCCGAACCGCCAACGGCAAATTCCGCCAGATTGTCTCCAGCGTTTTCAAAGAACGGCACTCTTCCTGAAAAATGCGCCGGGCTTTTCTAATTCACAAGTCTCGTCCGCAAAGCTTGTGAATGTTTTTAGGAAGAAAATCCCGGTCGCAACGGCTCCGCATTCTTTTTTCGAACAAGAATGATTTTTGATTGTGCCTTTTTCACCGGATGTTTGATTGCCAGATACATCCAGTCGAGATAACCGATACCGAGCATAAGTACGACAGCATTCAGGTTCGTTCCATAAACAAGAGACGATTCTACGATACCAATCGGAGCGGCGAAAATAAGGCATCCGATAGGCAACATTCGGAGTGTGCCGACTTCGGGATGGTTTTTGCCTTTCTTAAAGACGACAATAAGGGCATACAAAATAGATACGCATAACAATAGAAAGAAGCACATCCCCACCAATCCACCTTCAGCGATGAGCTGCACATAGGAAGAGTGTAATCGTCCTCCTTGCATGCCCGTTTCCATAAATCCGCACCCAAGAAGGGGATGTTGGTAGAAACCGACCATGTTCTGTTTCCACACAGCAAGTCGGCCAGTGGTAATATCTTGGCTTCCACTAGTTTCCAGGCCAATCGCACGTTCAAGATAGGAGATTTCCAATCCTGAATACGCAACAATGGCCACACCGATTGCAATCAGCAACACGAAAGAAATGAGCAAACCGGGACGCTTTACCAGAGGAATAAACATGCAAAGAGATGCGAAAAACAGAGCGAACGTCGGGCCTCGACTGCCCGTAAGCAGTATCACCATCCCCATGACTACCGTTACGAAAGCAGCCGCGATTTTCCATATCTTGGAAGTGTCGTACATGGTTACGAACATGCTGATAACGGCAACCGATGCTACGGAGATCGCCAAACGCATAACACCGATGTCTTCATAGTTAAAACGATTATTAAGAGCCGAGGGATTGGTGGCGATATAAAAAACATAGTTCGCCGCATAGATGACCATCAGTCCGATAAACCAGTGCAGTTGTCTGTAAAGCTGTTTGGGATCTCGAACACTGTGGGCAATTGCCAAGCAGGCGATGAGACTAAGCATGAAGATCAACTTATATACAACACCGACAAATGCTGCCGCGTTGCCCGTTTTGGCCGCCGTGAGTATCATAAAAACAGCATAAATCAAAGCTACTTTCGCCGGAGGCCCTAAACGCTTGGGACGGTAGAGCAATAAACCGATCAGAGCAGTCATCACAATAAGATACACTCGGAGCCATCGTCCTGCTTCAGAAACTGCGATCATGGAGAATGGCGACACATAAAACATGGTCGAAATAACCAAGAGCATGAAATACATCGGATGTATCTGTTTTCTAAAAAAGCAAATACAGGCCAACAAGACGGCATGCAAGACCACGAATGCGACAAGAACACCGACCACCGCTTCTGACGGAAGGCTATGGATAATATCAAAATCAAAAAACTTAGAACTCATAAAACAATTCGTCCCGTCTCGCGAAAAGTAAAACTTTGGATAAGCCCAGCCCCTAGGACTGATTTTAAAGCATCTTGGTTAGCAACTTCACTTCTGAAAAATCAAAAATATCTTTAGTCTTCGGTTGCTTCGTGAGGTTGAGGGGTAGGTTGGGGATGAGGTGCCTTTCCTTCTTGCATGGTTCGAGTATATTCAAAAATACGGACTGCTAGATCCTTCAACGGCTCGTCATTCTGAAAATTTGCGTTCATCGGTATGTGCAACATCACTTTGAACATGGAGGGCCATTCCTTCCTGGGACGATAATGCTCCAGTGCCCGGCGCTGCTGCTCACCATTGACAACAACAAAATCTCCACACTGGAACCAAAATAGAACCAGTGCCTTTGCTCCATTTCGTTCAAAAGTTACCATGGTTGGTTTAAAAATCGTCCCATCTGAAAGTGGAATTTCGAGCGTTTTCTGGTCAAGCATTTCCCATCCTCGAGCCGGATAACACTGAAAAGGTGTATGAGCGGGCGCGACCCAAAACTCTCCAAACAACGCACCATGATAGCTGACCCTATCCCCTCTACTGTTCTGAAAAACCCGATTTTCTGCGTCAACAGCACCCAAGATATCAAACACCTCGGGCAACAATTCTCCGGATTCAATCGTATTCCAATCGCCAAGTTGTTTCGGTAAATCTCTAAAATTGAGGCTCATGGCACGTACGGGCCAGTTCGCACCGGAAAGTTCCTTCATGATCATTCGGCCAACAAATAGCACAACAACCATGACAGCACCAATGACAAGTCCTAATGCTGCTTTACGCATATTCCATTTTCTCCTTACAAAAAACACTCGACTAGATAGCCTGAGAACAAACGCCTGCATTCTTGACTTTAAAATAGCCAGGGCAAACAAAAAACCGTTTGCCCTGACACGGTTTACTACATATCCGTCCAGCGACCATCAACTAGGCCATATCCGACCTTGGTGTCGTAGATACGTGAACCACACCATAGCCCGCATCACACGGACTGGCAATGACGGCTTCAATATTTTCGATCCCGAACGATTTCAGGATGTTGTAAGCGGACAGCACCTTGGGAGTACGGCTCAAATCGCGGAACACGGACATCACGACCGAGTCAACGTGCTGAGCAACATAGCGTGAATCGGCTACCGGCAGAATCGGGCTACCGTCGACAATCACGAAATCATACTCGCCCTTGAGACGAGCGAGAACTCGATCATCCTCTCCATTCGCCAAGGACTGGAGAACATGTCGATCACAACGGCCTGCCGTAATCACGTCGAGATTATCAACGCCAACCGACTGTCCCAATTCGCTGATGTCCGATTCACCACAAAGGGCCTCACTAATGCCCGGATCAAGCGGCAATTGGAACGCCTTATCGATAGCGGGACGTCGTAAATCGAAATCAACCAATACCGTTCGTTTCCCTGCCCGAGCAAGGCTCATGGCAAGCTGGATCGCCAAAGTGGTTTTACCCTCTCCACTGACGGCACTAGTGATCAGGACCACTCGCTCTTCGGCAATCAACGCACTTCGAAGCAACCTTGCGGAAATGCTATCGATAGATTCCGCGAGACGCATATTCCAATGGTATCCCGTACCGCTGGAAGCGCCAAGATGCTTAAGAGCTCGCCCCGGAATGACGGGAATCGATCCCATAATGGGAAGCCCGATCTGGGTTTCGACGTCGTCGGGACCATTGACCAGCTTCTTTTGTACATCTATCAAAACCAACGCAAAGAGAGGAAGAGCACCCCCGAAGATCCCGGCGATGATCGCCAACGTCAATCGGATCTTGGGAGAGTCATAACTTTCCGGTTGTTGGGCAGGCTGGCGAATGCTGATTCTCGATTGATCACGAAGTTCAAAACGCTTCTGCTCAAGCTGGACATTCAATTCACTGAGAATCGCATCCAGATTCTTTACGTCTGATTTCATGAGCTCGAGATCGACAGAACTTCGGCCCAATTTTTCGATTTCACTTTCACTAGTTTTAAACTGTTTTTCAACAGAATCCTTTTCCGTCTTGATCATGTCTCGCTGAAGCTCCAAGTCGGCAATTTCACCACTTATTTCCGCTTCTTGCGATTCGAGGAGCTGCGATTCGATCTCCGCTTTTCTCGATTCAAAACTTCTTTCCGCAGATTCATAGTGCCTCGCATAATCACCGGTCAAGTTCGCAACATTGGCCGTTGTTTTGGCATAGGTAGCTTCCTCATCAACGATTGCTTTCAACTGGGCCATTCGCCGTTGAAACTCCCCACACTGCATGTCTCGACCGACCGCCGTCAGCAAATCCATTTTTGAAACCCCTTTATCCTGTAAACGACTCAAAGCGGCCTTGGCGGCAGCAAGCTCCGTCTCCACCTTTCGGAATTCGGTCGTAATCGTCGCCTTGGCACGGCGCAACTCACGATACTCTTCCATCGCGGCTCGTTGCTGAATACTAACGGTTTGTACATCTGTCGTTTTGAGCTTGTCCGCCATTCGCTTCAATTTATCGCGCTTGCCGCGGGAGTCGTCTTTTTTCTCGGCATAAAGCGTTTCCAAACTCGCAAGTTCGGTACGTTTGCTCATCTTTGCACGCTCGACAACCTCATCCATGTAAGCTGCAACGATGGCATTCACCACTTCCGTAACTTCACGCTTATCATCATCCGTAAGACTCACGACCATAAGCTCGGCGTCTTGAGGATAACTCACCACAAGCTCTTCCTGAAGCCATTTAATAGGATCTTTTTCCTCTCGCTGATAAATACTCAATCGATGAATATCTTTGTCACGCAAGGCTTTTCGAAGCACGAAATCACTACGCACCGAAAGAGCCTGCGTCCTTTTGAAAATCTCGTACTCCGTACGGAGATCATATCGCTGCTTGCGCCCGACAATCGCATCGTCGGGGTGCATGTCGACTTTAATCATCGCACTGGCAGTATAACTCTTCGGCAGGAAGAAAATACATAAAACGGTAATCGTCGCGCCGAGAAACAGGCCCAACACCGCGCCTAAAATCCAATGACGCCGCAAAGAATGAAGCAGGGTCTTGACATCAAGACCTTCTTTTGATTCCGATTCGGCAGGCACCGGAAGCGTCGCCCACTCCACCATGGAGGAAGAATCGTTTTGCACTTGAGCCGGAAGTTGCTCAACACTGGATGGTTCCAGGAACGGAATTTCGTCTAGTTTTGACATGATACCTTTTCTCTCTTCTGTCAAACAAGGATGAGGATTAGATCTTTTTTCGGAATAGAGTTTCTATACCATCAAACTTCAAACATCTTGAAGTTTTTGCCAAACAGTCCTTTTCCGGCCAAGCGACAGCCTGCCTTAACAACCCGGTCGTTTTGAACACCCAAAACCACAGGGACTTCGTTTCATCGATTGATCTTATCTTTTGCCCCGACAGCGACCCTGCGTCACCGCCTGAAGCTTATTTCTGAAAATGTATGCTATTCGTCTCGGGATCGATTTTGGGGCACCCCCGGCACGACCGACGGAGTGCTCATCAGCGGACGATGCTCCTCGCTGTCTTCCGTGATGAAAAGCTTTTCGATCAAAGTCAATTCAAGCCAGAGAATAAAAATTGCCAGAGGCATCATCACCAAGCCGGCATAATGGTGGGTTACATCGCCTGCGTTTTCGTTTATCATGTGAACCAAGGCCGTTGCCGTGATCCGAAGCGTATTACAAAAAATGGCGATCGGAAAAGCGCTTAAAATCATGATAGCCTTAACCACCAAGTGACGTCGCACATACAACGCGGCTCCGGTACAGGCAGCGAAGAACAACATCAACATACGCAACCCACTACAAGCAGTCGCCACGTTAAGCGGCGCAGCATTGGGGAGGTCGATCACATTTCCTTGCTGAATCGCGGCATAACCGAGAATCTGAAGAATGAATACGCTCCCGGACGTACAAATATTTTGAAGCTGGATCCGCACACCCACGCTGAAATAGTCAGGTAAGGAAACCATGAAAAACAAAAACAGGACACCAGGCCAGGCCCAACGTATTATCTGCCAACCACCGACCAACAACACGAGACCGCCAAGAGTGATAACGATCGTACCTGATTCCATGGCCGGGCGATACCTGTAATCTGCATACCAACAAATTACCATCCCTACCAACATCACCGGAATGCCCCAGACGCAAAACTTCACCTCGGCATCCTTCAACATCGCACGACGATCCCAAAGGAGGAAAGCGGCGAACGGAACCACGAAAAACCCGTAAATATAATCCGGCTCGAACCATTGGGTCACGAGGTAAACCATCGTTCCCCCATAGGCCAAGCAAAACAAAACCAGCAATACACCTACGGAAATTAAAAACGCCGGCTGCTGTTTAAGGTCAGGCTCGGTAACAAGAGGTTCGATGTCCGTCAGTTCCGACTTGTTTTCGACTTCGACAAAATCACTCATGAATGTCCGTTTCCTACATTTCAAAAATTGACAGGGGGATACCGCTGCTTTGCGAAGGTGAAATCCTATAAATCGCCTTCTTATGCGTATAATCTATCCTTCTCAGAATGATTCAATTTGCCCTAATTGTCAAGGTCCAGCACCTTTAGGGTGATTTACTTACCTGAACTTTCACTAGGGAGGTGTAATTATTCGCTTTATGACTTTTAGTGAGCTTGGGAGCCAACCCCCTGAAGAGCTGGACCAAGCCTATCGCTTCCCAATCCCTCTCTTTAAGGTTGCAATTAGGGTGCCAAACGTTTTTCAAAAACCTCCGATAACCGTAAGTAACTAACTACTATTAAGTTACGACACCAACGCGTCGCCCCCCCGTTTTGCAGGTGTTGCTCTTTTGCAACATCCGGATCTGAAAGAAGCATAAAACTCAACTTGCAGGCCCACCTAAGATCTGCTACGATCCCCCCTGCTTTTTCGGAACGTGCCAAGAAAATCTACCTCGAATGCCACTTGTGAGCTGCTCTTCAGCAAGAACCATCTCGAAGCGGAAAATGTACGTATTTTTATCCATCGGTTTAAAAAAATGAACGTTTTGATACCGCCGGTACTTCGCGGCCCTTGCCATAACACATCTAACAAGCAAAACCAAAATTTTTACGTCCTTCGTGAACCAAGCGACCTACAATTTCGTATGGAGGAAAAGATTTCCACCTCTGCCATGCTGCCAAGCTTGGCCCCTCTTTTTCAGGACGGATTCGTATGAAAATCCTCAGTAGGCAAATCACACACATTTACGGTCATATTCTTGTCGGGTATCTGCTCGACTTACCAAGGAGAATCAAGGTGAAGAAGGTTGGGCAGAGCCAGAATACTTTCCCCGAACATCAACCCCCACACACCCGTCGTCAGAGGATGCCACGACTCCGGCAATTCGCATTGCTGGCCACGACATTCTGCTACCTTCTCGTCATCACCATCCTGTTGACCATTAATTCTCCCCGAGCGTTTCTATCCCATTATTTCACCGAATCAGGGTCATCGATCTACGCTTTTGTCCATGACCACGAAACGGCCATCCATTTCTTGAGTTTTTATCTGCTCGCGATCCTGATCTGTACCTGCTTCCGAAATATGAGTTATTGGATCGCGATCGCGTTTATGATCGGGTACGCCGTCCTCACCGAGCTGCTCCAAATCCCCCTGCCGGACAGGCACTCCGACATCGGAGACCTCTTGGCAAATCTCGCGGGAATCGGATGCGGTGCCATCTCCGTTTGGGCCATGCTTCACATGATGCTGCATCTCTTCTGGAAACGAAACAGCGTCCGAGAATAACCCCCTCAACGGGAAAAACCACGAACCTGACAAAACACACAAAATGCCATATGACCTTCCGTGTGTTCCGTGGTTTCAGTGGTTTCCGTGGTTTCAAACTTCTCTCAACAGAAAAAGTAGGATCCGTCCTACTTGGCTTCCGCAAATCCCGGAAAGGCATCGAAAAGATCCGTCAGGGTGCCTATCCGACTTGGTTCACGAAGTTTGCGTAAAGCGGCCAACTCAATCTGACGTGCTCGCTCCCGCGTGACGCGGAACGCGCGGCCGACCGCCGTGAGCGACTGGGCCTGCCCGTCGACCAGCCCGAAACGCATACTCAAAAGCGATCGCTCTCGATCGGTCAAAACGGTCATCACTTCCTGCAAACGTGATTGCAATAAATCGTAACGGCGTTCCTGGATCGTGTGATCCGGCCGCTCGTCTTCAATCGTCTCCCCCAGGCGGGTCCGCTCGTTGTCGTCGACCGTTTCGTCCAAGGAACGCGGGCTGCGGCTCAAATGCAAGGCCGTGCTGGTCTTCTCGATCGAAAGTCCGATCGCGCTGGCCGTCTCTTCGACATGGGGAAAACGCTCTTTTTCTTGGACCAACTGCTCAAACGCCTCGCGGGTACGGCTCATCCGCTGGACCATATGGGCCGGGACACGAATCGTCCGCCCTTTTTCGGCGATGGCTCGGGTGATCGCCTGTCGGATCCACCAGGTGGCATAGGTCGAGAACTTGAACCCCCGACGATGGTCAAATTTCTCCGAGGCCCAAAGCAGCCCGGTGTTTCCCTCTTGGATCAAATCCGCAAGGCCCAGGTTGTATTCGCTATACCGCTTGGCAATCGAGACCACCAAGCGAAGATTCCCGCTGGTCAGGACCTGGCGGGCGGCCACATAACCGCTCTTTGCCCGTCGGATCCGCTCGAGTCGACGTTGCAGCGAGGCGGACGTCTCGATCGTCATCCGGCAGTGCGACCGCAGCTCGCGCTGTCGCCGAATCAGGGTCCCTTTTCGGGAAGTAGTGTTTCGAAGGGCGGTCACCTCACCTTCGAGCGTTTCCATACGCTCGGAGATCGCAGTGAGCCTCTTGGCATAAGCCTCGATCTTGCCGATTCTAAGGGGGGTCTCCTCGATCAGCGTGACCGCCTTGCGACGCCGTCTGACGATCCGTCGCCAGGCCGCTCGCCACTGGTTTGTTTGAGGGTCGGAGTCAATCACTCGATCAAAATCCCGACGGTTTGCCTCGAGGAGCCGGCGGAGCGTCACCAGATTCGGGATCATCCGTTGTCGAATCTGGTCCTTTTCCGCCACATTTCCAAGAGCGACGTCTATCACACTGTCCAGACGTACTTTTCCATCGAGGATCCGAGTAAAGAGCTCGACGACTGCTCGCATGATGAAATCGTTACCGAGAATCTCACGACGAAATCGGCTACGTGCTTGGCCGAGTTGGCGTGCTGCCGTGAGTTCCTCGTCCCGATCGAGCATCGGCATCCGGCCGACCTCGTCTAAATAGATCTCCAACGTGTCCTGCGTGAAGCCGCCGGGAAGTCTGTTCGAAAAAACCTCCGACGAGGAGGAAAAAGGGGCACTTGCTTTTCGAGCAGGGGTGGCGGCAAGGGCGAGGATGGAGTCGGGCTGTCTGTCGACCACGAGGGAGCTACCTTTCAGAGAGGGGAGGGAGTAGGAATCCCTATTGTATTTTTATCTTGATGAAGTTGATGGTTGTTTGGTTCAAAAACAACGCGACTGGCCGGGGGGTGTCCAATCACCTCCCTAGCCAGTTTCCAGTCGCGTCGTCTTTTTCAGGAGGACTGCCATGATGAAGCAATGTTGCGCGAAAGACGGTAATCATTTCCCATCACCCTACGAGGATGATTTCCTTCGTGCAAAAGAAAAGTTGCCGCACCGGCCGCCGTCTTGCTGCTTTTTTGAGATTTTTCCCAAAAGACCCACCGAGGGAGAAAAAACTGGCTTATCCGGGGGGGCTCACGACGCTTCCTCCCGCCGAACCGGATTGCTATAATGAGTGGCGGTAAACAAATTTATTCAAAGTCGAGAGTCAATCTTCTCCCAACCAGTGAGGGTCTCATGCCACCAATCAGAATGGAACTTTCCCGGATCGTGATCAACGAGATCAACAGCGATCAAGTGATTTTTCTACAAGAAGTGGATGGAGAGAGGACCTTCCCTATCGTCATCGGTATTTTTGAAGCAACGACCATCGATCGGCGAGTGAAGCAAGTCACAACCCCCCGCCCGCTGACCCACGATCTGCTGGTCGGCATCATGCTGGCCCTCGGCGGCGAGCCGCAGGACGTGATTATCAACGACCTCCGCGAGCATACCTATTTCGCCCAGCTCCGAATCCGACACGGCGAAGAACTGATCGCCATGGACGCCCGCCCCTCCGACGCGATCGCGATCGCCGTGACCTGCAACCCCCAGTTGCCCATCTACATCGAGGAAGAAGTCCTCAACAGCGCCATCGGCGATTTTGAGGAAATGTAGACACGGTATTTTGGTTTAGTCAATTTACTCCAAGCCGCACCTTTACGAAGTAGAAGTGCGGATCCGACTCTCTGCAAAGCAAAGAGTCGGCTTGAACTAATCCAACCGCGTTCCGACCCGCTCCCAACGCATCGGCCCCGGAACACGATAATCCGGCTTATGTGGGAAAGGGCAAGTATATTCTCGCGACCAGTAGATCAGGCGAGCGGTCCCGATATAGTTCGAAAAAGAGACCGGACCGAACATTCGACTGTCTTTCGAAAGATGGCGATTGTCCCCCATCACGAAAAAGCAATCCTCGGGGATCTTTGTCGGCCCATAATTCACGAGCACGGCCAACTCAGGCGGCAAACTGCTGTGGGGATAGTGGAGAAGAGGGTCGTCAACACTCTTCGGTATACACTCAGCATACGGATCATCGATCGGCTTACCATCGATCAACACCTGTTCGTCCTTCACCTCGATCGTCTCACCCGGCAACCCGATCACCCGCCCTACAAAAGTCGGTGCATCCGAAGCCGAACGATAAACCACCATATCATACCGCTTGAGTCGTGAAGGGCTGCCCCACAATTTATCAACAAGGATACGGTCACCCGGCTGAATCGCGGGAGCCATACTTCTCCCGACAATCGCAAACGGTTCGGCAATGCACACCTTGCAAACCAAAGCCGTTGCAACAAATGAAATACAAATCACTCCCAAAAAAACGCCGTAAACCCACCATCGCTGGTACCGTTTCAGTGGAGCGAAGCGATTTCGCTTTGCAAGAAAACACGCGTCAACGATGATAACAACCTGGTACAACAACCCGCACAGGAAAAGCAAACTCAAGATAAGCCAATCCACATGAAGGTAAACCATCGCCGAACAGGAAAGAAGGCTGAGCAGGATCCCGCCGAGCCAGAACAAAATTGCCCGCCGAAGACGACCGACATAAACTTGGGCCACCGGACCGGCGAACAGCCCCAACAACGCCGCAAGGCTGACCCAACGAGGTTCTGCCGCTTGTTGATTTGTCGCTTCCATATTCTCACTCACTCCCGCAGCCCGACCTGACCCGAGCCGCTGTAAAAGTTTCGCTTCATGCAAAAGAAAGTTGCCGCCGACGCTTGCGTCTTGCGTTTTTTGGGGGAAAGCTCAAAAAAGTTTAGCGGTCGAACTTGTTCGACGCTTTGGGGGAAAATATACCATACCCAAAACACGTCGAACAAGTTCGACCGCTAAACATTATAGCTATCTCCACGATATTGGGCGTGCTCCAAAGTTATTAGGAACGCAAATTTCCTCGTGGCCCGATGGCGACGGTCGTGCCGAGGCGGAGATGGTATTTTTTGAAAAACCGGTTGATGTCGTCCCGGGTCAGCCGGTCCACTTCGGCCAGATCGTCTTCGACCGTGCGATGCTCGCGGCGCAAGAGCCAGTCGGAGCCGACCGCGAAGAGCCGATCGCGAGGTCGTTCCGAAGCGAGCACGATCCGCGACCGGACCTTGCTTCTGGCCTGCTCGAACTCCTCGTCGGTGATCCCGTCCTCGCGTGTTTCTTCGTAAACCTTCCAGATTGTCGCGAGGTTCTCCTCAACCAGCTCCGGATCGCACGCGAGGTAGGTCGCCATGATGCCGACGTCCTCATATTCATAGTGCGTCAAGCTCGCATGCTCGGCCCGACCCGTATCGATCAGCTCCCAATAAAGCCGGCTGCCCGTCTCGTCGCCGAGGATCACCCCGGCCAGCTTCGCGATATACCGATCCTCATCCTTGCAACCCGGGCCGGGGCTCAGGTGGATCGCGTACTCCTGCGACGCCGACTCCTTCTCGATCACCTCGAAACACTGGCATCCTTCCGATGGCCGGTGAACTCGGTTCGTCTCGAACGTCTCCCAATCGGCGGTCGCCGCCTCGGCCGTCTTCACCAGCGAATCGAAATCCACGTTCCCGGTCGCCACGATCGTGATATTGCTCGGGCTGTACCATTTCTGGAAATAATCACGCATCATCGCGACGTCCATCCCCTTGATACTCTCGGGCGTGCCGATCACGCTCTTCGCCAGGGGATGATCGCCGAAGTAAAATTCCTTACACTTATCGTCCGCTCCGAACGGCGGCATATCCAGATAAAGATCGATCTCCTCGAGGATCACCTGCTTCTCGGTCTCGAAATCCTCCTCGCGCAGCGACGGTCGCAAGACATCGGCCCAAAGCTCGACAACCCGATCCTGGCACTCGGGCAGCACGGCCGCGTAGTAGATCGTCGCCTCTTCACCGGTACACGCGTTGTAATGGGCCCCCATCTCGTCAAACTCGCGGTTCACGTCATCGACCGACCGTCGCGGAGTCCCTTTGAAAACCATATGTTCGAGAAAGTGGCTCACCCCGGCCAGCGCCTCGGGCTCGTCCCGCGACCCGGTCCGAACAAAGTACCCCACCGCCGTCGAGTACGCACTCTCGCAACACTCGGCGACAATCTCCAGCCCATTCGGCAAAGTATGTGTACGAAATTCCACGTAGTTCTCCGTGTTATTTGAAGTTTATTGGGTCTCGGATAACAAGTTGCTAGTTTTCACATCCCAAGCCGGAATTGGGCCGCGAAGCGTGCCCTATTCCGGGTAAAGTGACGATTGGCACACAACCTAACCCGAAATAGGGCCTGCGGCCCAATTTCGGCTTGACAGCTTATTGTTTTTTTAAGCCCCGGTTTTCAACGCTTCGGTCCCCAGCGTAATAACGCTCAAGTCCGCCGGGGGATGTTCGTTCAAGTAGGCGTTGATCGACGCGGCATCGAGCGACGAGATACGGTCGTCCAATTCGGCAAGCGTCCGGACACGGCCCAGGTGGTACCAATCCTTGGCGATGCCCGTACTCCGCGAGGCACTCGACTCCTGCTGCATGACCAGGGCACTTTTAATACGAGCTTTCAGCCGGTTGATCTCCTCCTCGGTGATCCCCTCTCGCAACCGAACCAGCTCGGCTTTGATCACATCAAGCGTCTCTTGTGCTCGATCGGAGCTGGTGCCTGCATAGCAAAAGACCGCGCCATGATCGCGCAACGAATCGCAGAAGGAGTAGACACTGTAACAGAGCCCACGCCGCTCACGCACCTCGGTCGCCAGCCGCGAGCTCATCCCGCTCCCCAGCACGCCGACCGCTCCCCACGCCTCGAAGTAGTTCGGGTCGCGATACGGCACGTTCGGGTAAGCGATCCCGATATGCGTCTGGAGCGAGTCATACGGAACGTGAAGGTTCGCCTGCTGGATGCCGGTCTCGCGGAACTCCTTGCCGTTGTTCGACAGGCCGGCCCCGAAAAGCTCACCAACCGTCTCACAAAGTTCTTCCCAACAGAACTTGCCCGCCACGCCGAGGATCAAACCGTCGGGCTGATAGTGGTCCTTATAATATTGTCGGATGTCGTCGATCGTCACAGCGAGGATCCCCTCCTGAGTCCCCTGGCTCGGCCGACCCCACGGCTCGGCGTAGAACGTGCGGCGCAACTCGATCATCATCTTCTGCGACGGCTCGTCCTCGATCGCCATCAACTCTTGCAGCATCGACTGTCGATCCGCTTCGAAATAATCGTCCGGCAGGTGAGCCCGCTGCAAGAGATCGGCATAAATCTCCAAAGCCGGCAACAGATGGTCCGAGACCGTGACACCGCTATAGATCGTATGGGCGGGCGAAAGCGTTTCGGACCGCTCGATCCCCAGGTTATCGAAATCGAGGATCAACTGCCGATTATCCCGTTGACCTGCTCCACGCAAAATGGTCTCGCAAGTGAACCCGGCCAGCCCCCCTTTCGTGCCCGGCTCGCGGGCCGTCCCGCTCGGAACGAGAAAACTCATCGCGACCGACTTCAGCCACGGCATCTCCTCGGCGACCAAGATCAGGCCGTTGGCATACTCGTGCGAAAATATGGTATTGGTAGGGTGGTTCGGGGAGGAAGCTTTATTCACAGAATTTTTTCCAGTTTATGTTTTTTGGTAGGTGCTTCGTTTAGCCGTCGGACATCGTCCGACGTGTTTTGAACGCGCCGAACGATGTTCGGCGGCTAAACTCTGGAGTACTAACTACTAAAGACACAGAATACCCAGTTTAGAGCCATCCCCCCACCCGTCAAGTGGGCCGATGGGAATCCTTCGGCGCATAAAAAAAGAGTCTACCGCCTTGTGTAGACTCTTTCTGTTCCTCGCGTTCCTTAAAACGCGGGACAAATGTACGCTTTCATGCCTCTTTCAGCGAGTGAACCATCATACCAAAGCCGGTTCTGCTCGGGAACCTCACCTAAACCCTTACGGGTAAATCGGATAGTAATCCAAGGCAGAGCCGCTTACCGGAGCGATCGTCGCCAGCCAAATCATCAAGGCGATGAGTCCACCGAAAACGATGAAGACAATCGCCAAGCTGATCCGATCTCGTCGGAGCTCCTCGCGGGTCGGTTGATGATCCGTGTGTTGATCATTGGATGTGGACATGATAACCCTCCTTAAACAGGGCGTTTTGGAAAAATATGCTGTTTTTTTACTCATCCAAAAGGGGAATATCATCAAGCCATCCATGACGATTTTACCAGGCGAAAAGTTGGTTTTCCGTAAGTAAAAAACCTCCTTTACCAATTAATTCTAGGTCACACTACCACTTAAGAAGACTCCCAAACGGGGGGATTCCACCTTCTTTGTGGGAAAATAGACCGATTTCTCGGATTCTCGTGTTTATATGCTAAAAAGGCTGGCAAAAGACGCACCATGACGGCTCCGACGACGCCGTGAACCTCCTTTAGGGGGACTCCCTCCTTGGAATGTGCTGCGGTACAATAGAGCGTTTGTCGATAAAGGAAACACGGTATCTAGTACTTTGCCACGAAAATTTCTCGTACGTTTCCTGTTTAGCCGTCGGACATCGTCCGACGAGTTTTGGAAGCTGCCCAAAAGCGACGAACGATGTTCGTCGGCTAAACGCCATAACCGAGCGAAAATATCCAAGGAGAATAAAAAAACATGACCAGCCCCTCCAAGCCTCGGACCATGTTCGAGAAGATTTGGGACGACCACGTTGTCCATGCGGAAGAAGGCAAACAAACGATCCTCTACATCGACATGCAACTGGTCCACGAAGTGACCAGCCCGCAAGCGTTCGAGGGGCTCCGGCTCGCCGGTCGCAAGGTCCGCCGGCCCGAGCGAAACGTCGCCACGCCCGACCACAACGTCTCGACGACCGACCGCAGCCTGCCGATCGTCGACGACATCTCCCGCCTCCAAATCGACACGCTCCGCGCCAACTGCAAAGAGTTCGGCCTGACACTCTTCGATCTCGACGACCCGCGACAAGGGGTCGTCCACGTCATGGGCCCCGAGCAAGGGCTGAGCCGGCCGGGCATGACGATCGTCTGCGGCGATAGCCACACCGCCACGCACGGCGCGTTCGGCGCGCTGGCCTTCGGCATCGGGACCAGCGAAGTCGAGCACGTCCTGGCGACCCAAACCCTCTTGCAATACAAACCGAAGACGATGGAGATCCGGATCGACGGCCAACTGGCCGACGGGGTCGCGGCAAAGGACCTGATCCTCTACGTGATCGGCCAACTCACGACCGCCGGCGGGACCGGTTACTGCATCGAGTACACCGGCAGCGCGATCCGAGCCCTCTCGATGGAAGAGCGGATGACCGTCAGCAACATGACGATCGAGGCAGGCGCACGCTCCGGCCTGATCGCGCCCGACGAGACGACCT